>CAZDIN010000079.1:0-5393 GCA_964505515.1 uncultured Eubacteriales bacterium
TCCCCGAAATGGAAGATAGATGCCGCAAGTCCTGCGTCGACCTTTGGCAGCCGCTCAAACAGGGTGATGAAATCCTCTATCCTGCCTGCGCCGCCCGACGCGATGACAGGAACCGAAACTGCGTTACAGACCGCCTCAAGCATTTCAAGATCAAAGCCGTTTTTCACTCCGTCGGTGTCGATAGAGTTGACTACCACCTCGCCAGCGCCGTTGGAAACGCATCGCTTTATCCATTCAATTGCCTCGATACCGGTGTTCTCCCTGCCGCCCTTGGCAAAAACGCGGAAGACACCGTCGACACGCTTGATATCGACCGACAGGACGACACACTGGTTGCCGTACTGCTTGGCGGCTTGGCTGATAAGCTCGGGGTTGCGTATGGCTCCCGAGTTGACGCTGACCTTGTCAGCGCCGCATTTAAGCACCCTGTCGAAGTCTTCGACGGTGTTGATGCCGCCGCCGACCGTCAGTGGTATAAAGACCTTGCTTGCCGTTTCACGCAGTATATCGGTAAAAAGCTTTCTGCCGTCGCTTGAAGCGGTAATATCGTAAAAAACAAGCTCGTCGGCACCGCAGGAGGAATAGTACTCGGCAAGTGCAACGGGTGACGACACGTCCCTGAGCCCCTCAAAGTTGACGCCCTTTACGACCCTGCCATCCCTTACGTCAAGGCAGGGAATTATCCTTTTCGTTATCATTTTGCCACCTCGATAGCTTGGCTCAGGTCAATGGCGCCGGTGTAGTAGGCCTTGCCGATAATTGCGCCGTAAACATTTTCTTTTCTCAGCCGCTTTATATCGTCAATGCCTGACACGCCGCCCGATGCGATTATATTCATGTCAAAGCGGCGCATCAATTCGCTGTAAAGCTCATGGTTGGTGCCCTTCATCGCGCCGTCCTTTGAGATGTCGGTGCATATAAGGGTCTTAACGCCGATATCCTGCATGTGCTTACAAAAATCAAAGGCGGTCAGGTCGGACTTTTCGGTCCAACCCTTTATGGCAACCATTCCGTCCTTTATGTCGATACCCACGGCTATTTTTTCACCGTAGGCGTTGACCGCCTTTTCGACAAAGCCCTCTTCTGTAACGGCGGCGGTTCCGAGTATCAATCGGTCGATGCCGCCCATCAGGTAGCGGTCGACGGTTTCCATGCTTCGTATGCCGCCGCCGACCTCGCAGAAAAGTCCAGAGCGGCTTTTTATCCTAAGCACAGTATCAAAATTCGGCGTGGTGCCGTCCTTTGCACCCTCAAGGTCAACTATGTGCATATGGGTCGCACCCTTTAATGCGAAGTCCTCGGCAATTTCCGGAGGATTTTCGCTATAGACCGTCATCTGCCTATAGTCACCTTTGAAAAGACGCACTGCCTTGCCTTCAAACAGGTCGATAGCAGGATAGATCAGCATATATCTTCCTCCCTCAGTTGCGCAAACGCCTTAAGTATCTTCAATCCGACCTCGCCGCTTTTTTCAGGGTGAAACTGACAGCCGAATACGTTTTTATTCTGCACTGCGGCAGTCAGCGGCGCGCCGTACTCCGACGTTGCAATTACTGCGTCATCACATTCAGCGGCGTAGTACGAGTGTACAAAGTAGACGTGGTCGCCCTCACCTATAAGGCTGAATATCGGTGACGGCTTCTTCATGTTCAGGGCGTTCCAGCCGATGTGCGGTATCTTATACCCATCGGGGATAACGTCGGCGATCGGACGTACCGTTCCTGAGATCAGACCTAAGCCCTCATGCTCGCCGTATTCATAGCTTTTGTCGAACAAAAGCTGCATACCAAGGCAGATGCCCAAAAGGAGCTTTCCCTTTGCCACCTCTTCCTTAATAACCGTATCAAGTCCGCAGCTACGCAGCTTTTCAGCGGCGTCCTCGAAGGCACCGACGCCGGGGAGCAGTATCTTATCGGCCGCTTGGATGACCTCTTTATCGGCGGTGACGATCACCGCCTGACCGATGGCGTCAAACGAACTCTTGAGCGAAAACAGGTTGCCAACGCCATAGTCTATAATTGCTATCATTACAGTACTCCTTTGGTGGACGGGATATCGTTTGCAAAGGCAGGGTCGATGCTGACCGCTTTGCGAAGAGAGCGTGCCGCAGATTTGAAGGCACCCTCGATAATGTGATGAGAGTTGCTGCCTGCGAGCATACGGATATGCAGGGTGCAGGCGGCGTTGCGAACGAAGCCGAGCCAGAACTCCTCAACCAGCTCGGTGTCAAAATCGCCGACTCTATCGGTCGGGATAGGCATATCGTATCCAAGATAAGCGCGTCCCGAAAGGTCGACGGCGGTAAGCAAAAGCGCCTCATCCATCGGTAAAATAGTGTCGCCGTAGCGCTCTATTCCCTTCTTGTCCCCAAGCGCCTCGGCAAAGGCGCTGCCGAGGGCGATGCCTATATCCTCGACCGTGTGATGATAGTCGACCTGCGTATCTCCCACGCAGGACACCGAAAGATCAAAGCGTCCGTGCTTGGCAAAAAGGGTCAGCATATGGTCGAGAAATCCGCAGCCCGTATCGGTATCGGCCTTTCCGCTTCCGTCAAGATCCAACGAGAGTCTGATGTCGGTCTCGGCGGTGGCGCGATTTATATCACATCTTCTCATTTTAATTCCTCCAATATGCTTTCTATACTGCTGATGAGGGCTTTCATCTGCTCGGCGCTTCCGATGGTTATACGGTTGAAATTGTGCAGGCGGTCGGTGTCAAAATGACGCACCAATATTCCTTTTTCACGCAATTTCAGGTAAAGGGTCTTGCCGTCGATCGCCGCCGATTCGGCAAAGACAAAATTGGTCATCGAATCAAGGACGCGGAAGCCTAACTCTCTCAGCCGCTCGGTCGTCCATGAACGGTTTTCGATAATAGTCTTGCAGTTATGCTCAAAATATTCGTTGTCCTGAATAGCGCCGACACCTGCCGCCATAGTCATGCGGTTGACATTGTAGGGGTTGGTGGAAAATTTTATCGTGTTCAGGTCTTTTATAAGCTGACTGCATCCAATGCCGAAGCCAAGCCTTGCGCCTGCCATTGAGCGCGATTTAGAAAAGGTTCCGGTCACCAACAGGTTGTCATAGCGGCCTATGAGGCTGACAGCACTTTGCGCGCCGAAATCGACATACGCCTCATCGATCACCACGACGTTGTCGGGGTTAGAGCTGACGATGCGCTCAATGTCCGAAAGGGACAGGGCAAGCCCTGTGGGTGCGTTAGGATTTGCGATAAAAATATTCTTGTTGATGCCTATGTAATCCTCAACGTCGATAGAAAAGTCGTCTTTAAGCGGAACAGTTTCATAGGGCACGCCGTTTAGCTGAGCGAACACCGAATAAAATCCGTAGGTTATATCGGCAAAGACAGCAGGATGCTTTTCATCGCAAAAAGCCTGAAATGCAAAGTTCAGCACCTCATCGCTGCCGTTGGTGAATATTATTTCGTCGACTGCGACACCGAAATATCGGCTCGCCGACTGCGTCAAGTCACGGCATTCGGGGTCGGAGTACAAATGAAGCTGACGCGCCGCCTTTTGTGCCAGCTCTACCGCAAGGGGTGACGGCGCAAAGGGTGACTCGTTGGTGTTCAGTTTGATAAAGGTCATTCCCTTGGGCTGTTCCCCCGGAACATAAGGCACAAGGGACGCATGCTTTTCACTGAAAAAGCGGCTCATTTTTCATTCTCCTCTGTGCGTATGACAGCGCTTTTGGCGTGGGCGGTAAGCCCCTCTGCCCGAGCAAAATATGCGACATCCTGCGCGACCCTTTCGAGCGCTTCACGGGTGTAATAGGTGTACTGTGTCTTCTTAACGAAATCGTCCACCGAAAGCGGACTCGAAAACTTTGCAGTTCCGCCTGTGGGCAGGGTATGGTTGGGACCTGCAAGGTAGTCGCCGAGTGCCTCAGGGCAGTAACGGCCCATGAAGATGGAGCCTGCGTGGCGTATCTTATCAAGGTAGTCAAAGGGCTGCTCGACGCAAAGCTCAAGATGCTCAGGAGCAAGCTCGTTTGCTATCTCAATGACCTTGTCAAGATCGTCGGCAACGATAATTCTGCCGTTATTGTCGATAGACTCACGCGCAATATCAGCACGCGCAAGCTGAGGGATCTGCACTTCAAGCTCCGCCTGTACCGCCTTGGCAAGCTCATAGGAATCGGTAACGAGCACCGCGCTCGCCAATTTGTCATGCTCAGCCTGTGAAAGCAGGTCGGCAGCGGCGTGTGCGGGGTCAGTCTTTGCGTCGGCAACGATGAGTATCTCGCTCGGGCCTGCGATCATGTCGATGGACACCTGACCGAAGACCTGCTTTTTCGCCTCGGCAACAAAGGCGTTGCCCGGTCCGACGATCTTGTCGACCTTAGGGATGCTCTCGGTACCGTATGCAAGGGCTGCAACAGCCTGTGCGCCGCCGACCTTGAATATCCTGTCTACGCCTGCTATACGCGCCGCGGCCAAGATAACAGGGTTGACCTTTCCCTCGGCGTTGGGCGGTGTTACGATGACTACCTCGCGGCAGCCTGCGATCTTTGCAGGGATGGAATCCATCAGGACGGTCGACGGGTATGCCGCTGTACCGCCGGGGACATAAAGTCCTGCGCGGTCGACGGGTATGACCTTCTGACCCATAACGACGCCGTCTTCGTCGTTGATAATGAAACTGTTCCTGACCTGACGCTCATGGAATTTGCGGATGTTAGCGGCGGCCTTTTTAAGAATTTCGATAAACCTGTCGTCCACCGACGCCATAGCCTCGTCTATCTCCTGTTCGGTCACCTGCAACAAGGTCAGCTCAGCCTTATCAAATTTTTTGCAGTATTCATACAGGGCTTCGTCGCCCTTTTCTCTGACATTCTTTATGATGTCGGCAACGATGTCCCCAACGTTGACAGAAGGCGTTACGCGGGCAAATATATCCTCGTTTGCCACCTCGCCGTATTTTAATATGCTGATCATTTGGCTTCCTCCAACTGTGCCGCCATTGAGCGCACAACTTCGTCTATCTGACGGTTCTTGAATTTATAGCTTGACTTGTTGGCGATCAGCCTTGCGCTGATAGGCACTACCGTGTCGATGACCGTCAGATCGTTCTCCTTAAGGGTGGTTCCTGTTTCAACGATGTCGACTATGACATCCGAAAGCGCCAATATCGGCGCTATCTCGATCGAGCCGTTCAAATGGATGATGTCGATGTCCCTTCCCTTTGAAAGATAGTAGCTGCCTGCTATGTTAGAAAACTTTGTGGCGACCCTGAGGGTGCGCGAAGGGTCATCGCGAAACTCTTTTTTCGCCGCGACTGCCATGCGGCATTTGCCGATACCAAGGTCGAGCAGCTCGTATATATCAGGCTCGTATTCGAGCAGTATATCCTTGCCTGCGACGCCTATATCAGC
>CAZDIN010000080.1:0-5338 GCA_964505515.1 uncultured Eubacteriales bacterium
GACTTACGATATTCGCTTCGACTGCGGCCTGTCCGAGTATAAGACCTGAAACTACGCCAACTGCACTTCCTATTGCGTTCGGTATTCTTAAGCCTGCTTCCCTGACAAGTTCAAAGAATATTTCCATTATCAACAGTTCAGCAAGCGCAGTAAAGGGAATGTTTACCCTCGATTCCGCAATTGCCGAAAGCAGCTGAGAAGGAAGCATATCTCTATGAAAATTGAGCACTGCTATATATAGTCCCGAAAGGACTGTTGCGCACACAAAAGCAAATATTCTTATCCATTTAGAAAGCGTTCCGTTTTGCCATCTCTGCTGATTTCCCTCGGGTGAATCAAACAGCTCCGAAACGGAGATCGGCATAACCATTGCAAAAGGCGTGTTATCACATATTACAAGAACCCGTCCTGCCGCAAGGTATTGCGATGCACGTTCAGGCCTTTCGGTAGTCAGAATCGATGGGAATAGCGAGAATTTTGAATCCTCGATCATCTGTTCGATCATTCCGCTGCCTGAATAATAATCTCCTTTTATTCCGTTAAGCCTACGCTTGATTTCGTTTACAGTGGCATCATTAGTAATATTATCGAGGTATAAGACCGCGCATTTTTCACCGCTTATCTGTCCAACGGTTGCCATTTCAGTGATAAGTTCGCCTGTTTTCATGATCCTTCGGATAAGGGTGATGTTTGTCCTGATGCTCTCGGTGAACGCCTCGTGGGAGCCTTTGACGACGTTTTCTGTTTCAGGGGTGCCGACGGACCTCTTATCAAACCCCTTTGTTTCACACACGCCAAAGTGGTCGCAGTTTTCTATATACACAGCCGTATCGCCCTGAAGCACACGCTCGCAAGCTTGCTTAAGATCATATACCTTTTTACAATCGCCAAACTCAACGACCTGGTCTATCCCTCTTATATCATGACAATCCTTTGTCATGATAGGACGCAGAATAAAGTCGTTGACCTGTGCTCTGCTTGCCATTCCGTCAATATATATTAAAAATCCGCGCAGGTTGTCCTGTGACCTGAACTCGCGTAATACACCGTCGATGTTCAGCCCTATTCTGAAAAAGTGTTTAACGTAATCTATGCTGGTTTCATAATCGATCAGGTTAGTTGGATTTTCCCTCATTTTGACCCTCGCCCTAAAGAAATTAAATTTTATAAAAAAAGACTTGATTTATGAATGTTTTTCTGTTATTATGATATGCGGTATTTTTATGAAACTAAAGGAGGTGCAGAGTATGGCAAAATGTGACATCTGCAACAAGGAAGTAACTTTCGGTATTAAGGTATCCCACTCTCATAGAAGATCTAACAGAACGTGGAAGCCTAATGTAAAGCGTGTTAAGGCTATCGTTAACGGCACGCCTTGCAGAATTAACGCCTGCACCCGTTGCCTGCGTTCGGGAAAAGTTACCCGCGCTATCTAAGTCAGGTTGATCCTTGATGAATCCCCGCTTAACAGCGGGGATATTTCTTTTTCATCTGTAAAGATAACAGGGCGATTATAAATCGCCCTGCTTTTTATAGGCCAAAGCTGACCGATAGCGCTTGATTTATCATCGACATGGACGCATCGTCCAGTCTGCCCATTTTGTCCTTAAGACGCTTTTTATCAATTGTTCTGACCTGTTCAAGTAACACGATCGAATCCTTTGAAAGCCCGCTTTCCTCGGCATTTACTTGAATATGGGTCGGAAGCTTGGTTTTGTCCTTTTGACTTGTGATAGCAGCGGCGATCACAGTAGGGCTGTATTTGTTTCCAACGTCATTTTGTACGATCAAAACCGGTCGTATTCCTCCCTGCTCCGAGCCAACTACAGGGCTAAGATCAGCATAATATATATCTCCTCGTCTGACCGTCATTTTATATTCACTCTCCGATAACTAAATCTGATGTACACCTATATTCTTACCCGTTGTCCGACCGTTTAATCAACCGATAAATATAAATGTCATCCTTACATTGTATTTTTTTACTACCGCATTGGACAATAAGAAGACCCGTAAAGACTTTCAAGCCTTTACGGGTCATAATTAAAATAATAACAATATTCAGGGTCTACGGTGCGAATAATACTTAAATTTCCGTCAGAAATAGTAAAGATACGGTATGAAAAATTATCTGTGCTTCCGATAAAGCTACCGCTTTCATTATCATAAGACACGGGTTCCTGACTGCAAAGCACCGTGTGCAGTCGGTCAACTACACCGTTTGGCGAGCTTGAAAGCGAAAGGGACAGGCCGTTAAAAGAAACGGTACACTCATCCCCAACATATGAATATTCAAGCCCCTTGACCTCATCAGGAAAGCTAAAGGTGTATCTTGCTACCCCGTCCGTGTCCTTATCTACCGATAGATGATATTCCTCCTCGGCACTGACAACAACAGTAACCTTACTTTTGACCCTATCGGTGATAGGGTCGTCGGGAGCGTCACTTTTTGCACATCCGCATAATATCAACAAAATCGAAAGACACAGTACAAATGAACACTTCACAAGATCTATCCTTTATTCAAACTCAAGATAGACTTCCTTTAACTGTTCTAACATATCCGAGGCGATCATTGATCGGCGGGAATATTTCTCCGCGGCCATGTTACCACACTTGTTATGGATGAGCACTCCTAAAACAGCTGCATCGGTCAGATTATCACACTGCGCCGCAAACGCTGAGATAATACCGGCGAGCATGTCACCGCTGCCTGCGGTCGCCATGCCGTCATTACCCTCTGTCGCAACGAAAACACGTCCTTCAGGAGTGAAGATCATGGTTGTTGCGCCCTTTAATACAACGACTGCGCAGTAATTCTCTGCGATCAGTTTACCGTATTTGACGCGGTTTTTCATAAGCTCCGAAATGCTTACATGACAAAGACGCGCCATTTCGGCATAATGAGGAGTTAGGATCAGCCTGTCGCCGGCAGGCTGTAATATATGTATATGATCTGCGGCACAGTTTATTCCGTCGGCATCCAAAACGATAGGTCCGTGATAACCTTCAACGACCTGCTGAACTAACCGCAGCGAATTAGGATTGCGGCCAAGTCCGCAGCCTATCAGAACAGAGTCGCATACCCTAAGGTCTGCCGCTACAGCAGCAGAGTGATCTGCCGACAGGTTTCTGTTATTATCATCACCGTAAACCTTGAAAACCGGCTCGTTAAGCTTTTCGGCAAGCACGGGATAAACCGACTCAGAAACAGCCATCACAGCTAAGCCTATACCGCTTCTCATGGCAGCTGTTGCAGCAATCGCCGCAGAACCGATCATCCCATAGGAGCCGCATATAAAGCCGACCTTACCGAAGCTTCCCTTATGACCCTCCGGATCCCTTGCAGGCAGCCGCAGATCGCAAAACGAGTCGGCAAGCATGCTTATGTTAGAAGGTAAATATGCTTCGTCGGGTGCACCTATATCAGCAAGAATGACCTCACCGCAATATCGTTTGGCAGGATAAGCAACGTGACATAGCTTCCTCTCAAAGAAGGTCACGGTGTAATCGGCATTAACACAACCCTCGGCGGCGGTTGCACTGTCACACCGCACCCCTGACGGAACGTCAACTGAAAACACCTTTGCAGGCGCACTGTTGATGCAATCGAAAACATCTCGCATCATGCCGGTCAGCTCTCCGTGAAATCCAATGCCAAACACTGCGTCAACGATCAGGTTGGACGCCAGCGTTACGGAAGCAAACATATCCATCTGGGTAGAGCAGTCTATAACTCGAATGTTTAGCCCCTTTGCATACTCAAACATTGATGCCGCGCAATCGGTTACCGGCATCCCCTCAGCCAACGCAATTGCAACCTTTGCACCGCTGCGAAGCAGTCTTCTCGCAATTACGAATCCGTCACCGCCGTTGTTCCCCTTTCCGCAGACAACGAGCACCTTCAGATCCTCTAACTCAAATCTTTCGCGGATAGCCTTTACAACGACAGTGCCTGCGTTTTCCATTAAACGCTCCTGAGTCAAGCCCAGACGTTCGCATTCCCTTTCAACCTCAAGGATACTCTCACGATCGTACAAAACCATATGACATATCCTCCCGATATTAAATTATTCAGGCAACTGCATGATCAAATGGCGCGGTACACATTTTTTGATAGCAGGATACATCCTGTCATCAGGCTCGATAACAAGGTTGGTCTTCTTACCTTGTTTAGATGTGACCTCGATAAGAATAAGCCTGTCAGAGTCCATGTTCGCAGCAATAGTCAGCTCCCTACCGCCGTAATTACCTTTAGGATCAAATACCTGTATGCTCTCGATGTTCTTGCACTCAAAGGATACAATGCGCTCTCGCTTACTCTTATTGTGGATCATATCAACGTCAAAATCGCCGTTAGTCAGCGCATATTCATATTCCATATTGAACTTGCCGTTGATAACATACGCAAAATAGCAGATGGCAATAGCTATCGGAAAGAAAAGCGGTGAGTAGAGCCCCAAGAGCCAGAACAATGCACCTAACAACGAAAAACCTGCACACAATCCTAATATAATAGTAAATACTATACGAAGCGTGCGTTCCTTTGGGGTGTTTTTTCTGACGATCAACTGTTCAACAAATAAATCCATGTTATAATCACCTCTATCGGTAATTATAACATGGATCTTCAATTAAAACAATAGCGATTCTAAATTCCGAGATAAGAACGAGGATTAACACGAGCGCCGTTTACGAATACTTCAAAATGAAGATGCGGACCGGTTGACCGACCTGTATTGCCTACAAGAGCAACAACCTCGCCCTGAGAAACCTTATCCCCAACGTTAACGTACAACTGTGAACAGTGTGCATAGAGTGTTTTCAATCCATTTCCGTGATTGATCACAAAGTGCTTTCCATATGCACTGCCCGACGAGTTGACGCTTTCGACATAGCCATCCTTAACGCTCAGTATAGGAGCCCCGACGTTTGCAGCGATGTCAACAGCCTCATGACCTCTTCCGTCGCCCCAATAGGAACTGACGTACTGGTAAAAGGATTTATCCATAGGCCATACAAAGCCCTTACTTCCAACCTTTACTACAGACTTTGCCACAGGCTTGTCCGCATAAAGCTCTTCCTCGACAGATTTGATAACCTCGCTTGCATACTCAACACCGATAACCCTGTATGACAGTATTGTATCGGTAATACGAGACGCCTTTGAAATATTGCCTGAAGCGAGCACTGTACGCGAGCGCTCATATTCAACTTCCTCGGTTAGTGTAAGAGCGGGGATGTTAATAACAACGTTAACTACAGAGCCTTCCGAGTAGTCGGCGCTTGTATTAAGAGCATCGATAAGCGCAGTTGAAACACCAAACGCAGACGCAAT
>CAZDIN010000081.1:0-5291 GCA_964505515.1 uncultured Eubacteriales bacterium
TAGCCGTTACACGATTTCCAGTCGTGCGCCTTAGACCAGCTCAGCCATCTCTCCATACCTCTATATCAAGGCGCTTAACTATTATACATAACCTTGTCCTAAAAATCAAGCATAAATTTCTCGTCAGGCATAAATTGTTGCAACAAAGGGAAATCTTAACTTGAAAAACAAAAAATCGGCATCATTTGGGAGGTAAAACATGTTTGTTACAATATGCAGGACGGTGCTTATGTATATATGTGTGATGGCCGCCCTTCGTATCATGGGTAAAAGGCAGATCGGGGACCTCCAGCCCAACGAGCTCGTCACGACCATTCTCATCTCCGAGATCGCAACCATTCCCATTCAGGACATAAAGCAGCCTGCTGTAAACGGCGTGCTTGCGATATTTTTGCTTGTCTGCTTAGAGGTTCTGCTGTCGGTCATCACACTCAAATCCGATCGCATACGCCGGCTTATCGACGGCCGCCCTACCATTATAATACGGCACGGAAGGGTCGATCAGGCAGCAATGAAACGTCTGCGGCTTACCGTCGACGACCTGCTCGAAAACCTGCGGCAAAATCAGGTCTTCGACACGGCTCAGGTGGAATATGCCGTCGTTGAGACCAACGGGAGCCTGTCGGTACAGCTTCGCCCTGAGTATCAGCCTGCTTCCGCGCAGCAGGTAGGCGCAAAGGCTGTCGACACAGGCTTCCCCGTCCCCGTTGTCTGCGACGGCAAGATGCGCGACGAGTTTATGCAGTCGGTCGGCATGACCCGCGCCGAGCTCAAGGCCATTCTCGATCAGGAAGAGATCGGGCAGGACGAGGTCTTTCTCATGACGGTAGACGCAAAGGGCGGCAGGGTGATAATAAACAAGGAGGACAAGAAATGAAGCGCTTGGTAACTGTGGCGGTCTTATTGGCCTGCATAATAGCTGCCTGCGCGGTTGGACAGTCGGCCATATCCGATTGCTCAAAGACCGTCGGCGCGCTTTTGAGAGAGGGTATCGAGGCGTCACAGGCAGGGGACCTTGAATCTGCGCGTCAAAAGGCGATCGAGGCAGAGATGGCATTTATGCAAAGAGAAGCGTGGCTCGATATATTCGTTCACCGTGACCTTGTGGAAACTCTGGGCACGCAGATCGCGCGGCTTTCTTATCTTGCCGAGGAGGAGACCGTTGCGGAATATCGGTCGGAGGCGGCAGGCACGCTTGTCATGCTGACCCACGTCGTAAACGACGAGCGGCCGATGATCCTTAATATATTGTGAAAAAGAAAACGTCTGCACAGAAGCTTCCGTGCAGACGTTAGTTTAACGTGAAGGTCTATGCTTTTTTGGCGGCCGCCTTTTCAGCCTTGCGGTTTTTCCATACGACCCACAGGGACGGCGCGATCAATATCGAAGAAAGGGTGCCTGAGATCAAACCGAAGATAAGCGGTACGGTCAGGGTGTTCAAGGAAGAGATACCTGTGAACTGGCAGACCACAAAGACGGTAAGGATCGCGATAACGGTAGTCAGCGAGGTAACGATGTTACGGCTGAGCACCTGAGAGTTGGAGATGTCAACCAGCTCGCCGACAGGCATCTTGCTGCCGTAAATTCTGCGGTTTTCGCGGATGCGGTCGAATACGACGATGGTATTGTTAAGCGAATAACCGAGAAGCGTCATAACGACGGCGATGAAGTTCGCGTCGATCTCCAGTCTGAAGATAACTGCGGAGAAGAAGGCGATCATCACGTCGAATATAAGGGCGACCAGCGCGGCAAGACCTGCTGTCCAACCGCCGATCTTACGGAAGCGCCAACCGACATAGAGAACGACCAGCGCGGCGGCAATAGCGACAGCGAAAAGACACTTAAAGAAGAATATGGTACCGACCGAGGGGTTAACAGAGTTGACCTCCGCCTGAACAAGCTCGTTGTCGGAGAAGGTTTCGTCGAGTGCATCGGTCAGCGCGTCGATCTTTTCGGTGCTGACGGCGGTCTTGTCGGCGAGCGAAACTATCAGCTTCTGCGACTCGTCGGAAACGCCCGAGCTGGTGTCGACCTTGGTCTTTTTGCCGAGGGTCTTGTCGGCGAGCGCCTTGACCTCGTCGGTGTCGATCTCTCCTGAGTAGGAGTAGCTGATCTTGGTACCGCCGCTGAAGGTGATGTCGAGGACCGGTCCGAAGACAGCGCTGACGATGACGCCGACCAGCACCAAAGCTACGGCGACAGCGCCGATCTTCTTAAAGTTCGCGACGACGCTGAACTTCTTGCCTTCAACCTCCTTGGTGCCGCCGTAGAGCCAGGGATTGCGCATAAACTTAAAGTTGGCAAGGCTCTTGAGCATGATCCTGGTCGCGAATACGCCCATGATGAAGTTGAAGATGATACCGATGAGCTGAGTATATCCGAAGGAATACACGGCTCCCGAAACGGACGAGCCGAAGAAGAGGTTGAGCAAGATACCGAAGAACTTTGCAAAGAAGCTGTCGGAAGGACCGAAGCAGCCCATAAGAACGACGGCGACAAGCACGTTGGTGATGTTTCCGTCGATGATGGCGTTGGTTGCGTTGCGGAAGCCGTCGTTGATAGCACCGGTGACCGTCTTGCCGTTGCGGATCTCCTCGCGGATACGCTCGGCGATAATAACGTTAGCGTCGATACCGATACCGATGGACAGGATGATACCTGCGATACCGGGGATGGTCAGGGTGAAGCTGTTGCTATTGCTGAAGAAGCCTGAAACGCAGGCGATGATGCCGCCGATCTGACCTGCAAGGGCGATGCAGGAGATGACGCCGGGCAGGCGATAGCGGACGATCATGAGTACGCAGATGATCGCAAACGCAATGATACCTGCGAGGGTCATGGTGTTCAGAGCCTCAGCACCGAGGGTGGGGCTGATGACCTGAAGCTTGGAATCGTCAACAGTCAGCTTAAAGGGCAGAGAGCCTGAGTTGATCTTGTTGGCGAGGGAAACGCACTCTTCGTAGGTGAAATCACCTGTAATATAAGCCTCTCCGTTGGTGATGGCCTGATTAACGGTGGGAGCGGAAATAACCGTCTCGTCCATGCAGATAGCGATCTGGTTTCCGACGTTCTGCGCGGTTGCGGTAGCAAACTTTGAGCGGCCTGAAGAGGTCAGCTTAAGTTTAACGCTGCACTCGCCGCTCTGAACGAAGGCAGACGCCTCTTCGATGTCGGTCGAGCCGACAAGGACGATGTTGTCCTCGTCGTAGGTGGAGCCGGTGCAGAAGGTCAGAACGGAGATCTCGCCCAGCTCGTTGATAGCCGAAGCGGCGTCGAACTCCTCCTCGCCTGACTGCCAGGGGAAGCGGACGATGATCTGGTCGTTACGGGTATCGACCGACGTCTCATAGTCGGTTATATTGAGGTTTATCAAACGGTTGTTGATGGTCTCTTTTGCAGCTTCGAGCTGGGCATCGGTAACGTTTTTGTCGGTTTCAGGGGAGAATACGGCCTCTACGCCTCCCTGAATATCAATGCCCCAGCGGATGTCGCTTGCACCCTTGAAGTAGACGATCTCGTTGTCGCCGTAGTAGGTCTTGACTCCGAAGAAGGAGATGGAAGTCAGCGCTACGATAAGGGCGAGGACAATGAAGAATAACGGTCTGCCGACCTTTTTATTACGGGATCTTTTCATTGGTTTTTCTTCCTCTCTGTTTAATGTTAGCGGTTGTTATATCAAGAGGTTCAGCCTGACTCGCCCGAATCCTCTCCCTGAAAGCCGCGCCCTTCCGTACGGGCGAGCGGCACGAGTGCAGGTGTTATGTATGCGCAGATATCGGCTGACACTGCGCTGTCCGACCGAAGTCGGAAAAAGACGGTCTTGACCGCTTCGTCAAGACGGGATTCGGCTGTTGCCCCGTCGGTTGCGGCAGGCAGTTCGTGGGTCAGCCCGTCGACGAAGAAAAGCTGAGCAGAGCCTGCCTTCTCGGTAGGTAGCTGCAACGGAGAGTTAACTGCAAAGAGCAGTCCGACTGCGATCGCGAGCAGTGTAACCGCCGCGCTCAAGCGAAGAACAGATCTCCTTTTCAACCTGCAACAACCCCCTTTCGTCCTTAAAAGACCGTGATCTCTTACATTATTATAATGTTACATCCGAAAAAAGTCAAACCAAGACGTCTTTATCAGCAAAGGCCGTCTTTGCGGATCATTTCAATGGTGGCAAGCTTGACTGCCATGCAGAAAAGAGTCATCGCCTGCTTCAGCTCATCGAGGGGCGGGAAGGAGGGTGCAATACGAATGTTGCTGTCGAGGGGATCCTTTCCGTAGGGGTAGGTAGCACCCGCACCCGTCAGGGTGACACCTGCCTGCTTGCAGAGCTCAACTACACGCTTTGCGCAGTTGGGCAGGGTGTCAACGCTGATGAAATAACCGCCGCAGGGCTCGGTCCAGTTGAGGATATCAAGACCCTGCAGGTTTTCCTCAAGAATATTGATGACCATGTTGAATTTCGGCTCAAGAAGGGAGGCGTGCTTTTGCATGTGAGCCTGCAGCGCGGCAAGGTCGGGGAACATTCTTGCGTGACGCAGCTGGTTTACCTTATCGTTGCAGATGGTCTGTACCGCCATGCGCGAACGCAGGACAGCAAGATTGCCCTCACTCGAAGCCAGAGCAGCAATACCTCCGCCGGGGAAGGTGACTTTTGAAGTGGAGGCAAAGGCAACTACGAGGTCGGGATTGCCCGCTTTTTCGCATTCGGCAAGGATGCTGACGAGCGGCTCATCCTTGGTGATGGGATGGATGGCATAGGCGTTGTCCCAAAGCACGCGGAAGTCCTTGGCGGCAGGCTTCAGGGCGGCGATGCGGCGAACGGTCTCGTCGGAGTAGGTGATGCCCTGCGGATTTGAATATTTCGGCACGCACCACATGCCCTTGACCTTGGGATCGCGTACCAGACGCTCGACCTCCTCCATATCGGGACCGTCGGAGAGCATCGCGATCGGTATCATGCGGATGCCGAAATGCTCACAGATGGCGAAGTGACGGTCATATCCGGGCGAGGGGCAAAGGAAAACGAGTTCATCCTGCTTGCCCCAGGGCTCACCGCCGATACCGGTGGTCATTGCCTGAGCGAAAAAGTCGAACATCATATTCAGTGAAGAGGTACCGCCGATGATGACCTGATCTGCTCCGCAGCCGAAGATGGAAGCGAAGAGTCGGCGCATTTCGGGAATGCCGTCGGGACCGCCGTAGTTGCGGCAGTCAAGTCCGTTTTCGCAGACGAGCGAGGCGTCGGCGTCGACGGCGTTGAGCAGGCTCATGCTGAAATCAAGTTGCTCGTTACTGGGCTTGCC
>CAZDIN010000082.1:0-5288 GCA_964505515.1 uncultured Eubacteriales bacterium
CATATGGGCATCGATACCCTGCTTGAGAACGTTATTCTTGTTGCAGATGTGCTTGAGCTTAAGGCTAACCCCAACCGTCGAGCAGGCGGTACCGTGATCGAGGCGCGTCTTGACAAGGGCCGCGGTCCTGTTTCCACCCTGTTGGTACAGCGCGGCACCCTTCACATCGGCGATATTATTGTCGCAGGCACCTCTGTCGGACGTGTGCGTGCGATGACCAACGAAAACGGCCGTCGCGTTCAGGAGGCCGGTCCGTCTATTCCTGTTGAGATCACAGGTCTGGATGAGGCTCCCAGCGCAGGCGATACCTTCGACGCCGTTTCGGATGAGCGCCTTGCACGCGAATTGGTCGAGCAGCGCAGACATCAGGCTAAGGAAGAGGTCTGGGGCGCCGCTCAGAAGGTCACCCTTGACAACCTGTTCAGCCAGATGCACGACAACGACCTTAAGGAGCTTTCTATCATCGTTAAGGCCGACGTACAGGGCTCTGTTGAGGCGGTGCGTCAGTCGCTTGAAAAGCTCTCCAACGATGAGGTCAGAGTACACGTCATTCACGGCGCTGTCGGTGCCGTCAACGAGTCTGACGTTATGCTCGCCAACACCTCTAACGCTATCATCGTGGGATTCAACGTCCGCCCAGAGCAGAGTGCTAAGATCAGCGCTGAGCGTGAGGGTGTTGACATGCGTATGTATCGCGTCATCTATGACTGCATTGAAGAGATAGAATCAGCTATCAAGGGTATGTTAGCGCCCAAATTCCGCGAGGTCGAGCTTGGACGTGCCGAAGTGCGTCAGGTCTACCGCATTTCCAATGTCGGTGCCATTGCAGGCTGCTATGTTACCGACGGAAAGGTTACCCGTACCAGCCAGATCCGCGTAGTGCGTGACGGCATCGTTATCTGCGAGGATAAGATCGATTCGCTGCGCCGTTTCAAAGACGACGTCAAGGAGGTCGCTCAGAGCTACGAATGCGGTATTGGGCTTGATAAATTCAACGACATCAAGGAAGGCGACATCTTCGAGTCGTTTATCATTGAGGAATACAGAGAGGACTGACATAATTGGCAGGCTATAAGATCGACCGGCTTTCCTCCGATGTAAAATTTGAGTTGTCCGAGATATTTCGCACCCTTAAGGACCCTCGCGTTACCCAGTATATGCTGACTATTGCGCGTGTTGAGATCACTAACGACCTTTCATACGCAAAGATCTATGTCGGCGCTATGGAGGGTGTTGAGGCTGCTAAAAAGGCGGTAAAGGGGCTTGAAAGCGCTTCGGGATATATTCGACGTGAGCTTGCCTCGCGTGTCAAAATGCGCAAGGTGCCCGAACTGCGATTTATCCCCGACGACTCGATTGAGCACAGTGCTCATATAGCACGGATGCTGGAAGGAATGAAGACCGAGAATGAGGAAAGCAATGACTGATATTCGCACCGTTGCCGAATGGCTGAAGGCAAACGACAACTATGTTATCCTGATGCACGCATCGCCCGACGGTGATGCGGTCGGATCGGGCTATGGATTGTGCCGTGCACTGATAAAACTCGGTAAGCGTGTTCGCTGTCTGTGTGATGACCCCATCCCTGCCCGTTACGGCTATATGCTAAGCGGTGTCAGCTCAGATGAATTTGAGCCTGAGCATGTGATCGCCGTCGACCTTGCCGACACCAAGCTGTTAGGCTCACTGCAGGAAGGCTACGCGGACAAAATCGAGCTTTGCATCGATCACCATATTTCAAACCGTATATGCTGTCCGATGCTGCTGCTCGACGGCAACGCCTCTGCGGCTTGCGAGGTCATGTATGACCTTATTCTTGAGCTGGGCTGCAGGATCGACGCCGACATTGCCGCTTGCCTTTATACCGGCATTGCCACCGATACCGGTTGCTTTAAGTTTTCCAACACTTCGGCATCGACTCATATCGTTGCCGCACGTCTTATCGATGCCGGCGCACCCCACGCGGAGATCAACCGCGTAATGTTTGATACAAAATCACGCGCACGGCTTGAGGTCGAGCGTATGGTGCTCGATTCGATCGAATACCACTTCGACAACCGTTGCGCCATCATTACTGTGACCGACGGGATGCAAAACATGACCACCCCCGATGACCTTGAGGGTATCACCTCCCTGTCGCGTCAGATCGAAGGCGTCGAGGTCGGGCTGACCTTCCGTCATCGCGGACCCGACAAATACAAGGTGTCTGTACGGACACTGGAATCGGTCGACGCTTCCGCTATTTGCGCAAGGCTTGGCGGCGGCGGTCATATGCGCGCCGCAGGATGTGAAGTAGAGCTGCCTATAAACGAGGCTAAAAAGGCTGTGTTAAAGGCAGTTGCAGAGGAAATGGGAATCTCATGCAAGGACTGATCTTATTAAACAAACCGCAGTCTATGACCTCCTTCGCCGCGGTGGCGCAGGTTCGCCGTTTATTTGGTGAAAAACGCGCCGGTCACACAGGAACATTAGATCCAATGGCGACCGGCGTTTTGCCTATTCTGCTTGGAAGGGCGACCCGTCTTTCCTCCTTTATGCTCGATTCGGACAAGCGGTACACGGCTACCGTTATCCTCGGCGTGCAGACCGATACCTTAGACATAACCGGAAAGGTCATCTCAAGCCGGAACCACAACGTCAACGACGCACAGATGGAAGCGACGCTTGTCAACTTTCGCGGTAAAATAAAGCAGATGCCGCCGATGTTCTCGGCGCTTAAAAAAGACGGGCAGCGGCTTTATGATCTTGCACGGCAGGGCATCGAGGTCGAACGCGAGGCGCGCGATATCGAGATAAAAAGTCTTGAAATAGTCGGCAAGACCGACGAGGGACATTATCTGCTTGACGTCCTATGCTCGAAGGGCACATATATTCGCTCGCTGGTCGACGACATCGGCAAAAGCCTTGGCTGCGGCGCCACATTAGGCGGGCTGCAGCGCACCTTTGCCGCAGGGTTTGGCGTTTCACAATGCGTGACCCTTGAGCAGTTGGCAGAAGAGCCGATGAAGTATCTATTAAGCGCAGAGGGCTGCGTCAGCCATTTTCCGCGCGTGAGAGTGTCGGACAATCAGCGTAACCGATTTTTGCACGGCGGTGAACTTTTCCTGAGCCGTCTGGATATTCAGGGTGACCTGTTGCCTGAGGGGTATGCGCGCGTTTATGACCGCGCAGGTGAAATGATCGGGCTTGGAAAGAGCGACGGCGTACAGCTCAAGGTGCAGTGCGTATTGCTTGGGGGTGAAGATGCGTGATAGTTACCGATAAAATATACAAGGTCGGAGGCGGATGTACGGTTGCGCTCGGAACCTTTGACGGAGTGCATCTCGGCCACCGAAGAGTTATTGAGACCGCTAAGCAGTTTGGCTTGCCCGTTGTCGTGGTGACTACCGCGCAAAATCCGCAGGGTGTACTGTTTTCAGGTAAAAAGCGCCGCATCTTCTCCGAAGAGACCGCCAACGCTATCTTTGCGGACCTTGGTGTTGACGGCTTGATAAGGCTCGATTTCAACGATATCAGGAACATGGAGCCGCAGGCTTATCTTGATATGCTCGTCGGGCAACTGGGCGCTAAAAACATCGTGTTTGGATTTAATTTTCGTTTCGGTAAAGGTGCAAGCGGCAACGCTGACACCGTCATCGAATACGCAACACAGCATAACACCGGCGTCAGAGTTTGCGACGCAGTGACCTTTGGTGACGAGGCGATCTCTTCGACGAGGATACGCACCGCTATTGAAGAGGGCGACATGGTATCGGCGGCTCAGATGCTCGGCCGAGATTATTCCATCGACTTCCCTGTCGTTCACGGGGACGCAAGGGGTCGTAAAATGGGATTTCCTACCGCAAACCAAGTGTTTGACGAGGAATATGTTTTGCCGCGTTTTGGTGTCTATGCTTCCAAGGTAACCGTCGGCAAGGTCACCTACAGCGCCGTTACAAACGTTGGAATTCGTCCTACCTTCCTCTCCCCCGTTGTGCTTGCGGAAACCTATCTGGACGGATTTGAGGGTGATCTCTATTCAAAACGGGTCGAGGTCATGCTGTTAAAGCATCTGCGTGACGAGATCAAGTTTGACTCTCTTGATGCTCTAAAGACACAGCTCTCCCTCGATCTGCAACGGTCAAAGGATAAAATTTAACCGACTGAATACCAAACGGTATTACAGTCGGTTTTTTATATCTACGTTCAATTACAGCTCGTAGTTTTCGCCGTAGATTCCAGCAACAACTCCGCGCTCGATCAAGGCTTTGTTGTCGTTATGAGCGATGATCCACTTATTTACGCGGAACAAAACGGGATCCTTAGGGGTCTTTTCAGTAGGAACGTTGGTACCCCTAAGCAAGCCTACGACACAGCCAAAGCCGTTTTCGTCGGTTTCGATGGGGCAAAAATGCAGGGTCGTGGCATAGACCTCTATCGCTTCTCCGCGGCAAAGGCGGAACGCCTTGACATTAGCGGAATCGTAGCGGTTGCCCTCCTCGATGTCGCGTCGGTCGCCGAGCAAAAGGATAAGGTCGTTGACCGCAACGTTTATCTCGGAGCAGGTATGCCATTCAAGAGCGTTCAGCTGATGGCTGTGGCCGCAGCAGTAGCCGAGCTGGGTGTCAAGCATGCCAAAGTAAACGTCCTGTATCTCGTCCTTAATAGGCAAGGCCTCGAAATCCGCACGGGAAGGCTCGTAGGTCGATCCCTCAGCGGGCTTCTCGATCTTATCGGCAACGGCAATGATCTCATCGGTATCGAGATCGATAACGCGGCCAAACTGTGCAAACTCTTTATCTTTTACGCTGTAGATCTTCATAATTATCCCATCCTTTCAGAACTAATCAAATTATACTCCCGTCCCACCTTCTTTTCAAGTGTATTCGTCGATTTTTACAAAGAAAACACCTGCCGCCTTTTTACAGGTAGCAGGTGTTCGTTTTATAATCAGTCGGCCAAGCGAGCCTTGAGGGCCTCAAGCTGCTTAGCAAGCTCCTCAGGAAGCCTGTCGCCAAACTTCTTGTAGTGCTCGGTGATCTCAGCGACCTCCTTGTTCCAGGCTTCCTTGTCAACGTCAAGAATGCCCTTAAGGGTGTCAAGATCAAAGTCGAGGTCGGTCAGGTCGATGTCCTCGGGCTTCGGAATGTAGCCGATAGCAGTCTCGTCAGCGTCAGCTTTTCCTTCGCAACGCTCAACGATCCAGTTGAGCACGCGCATGTTGTCGCCGAATCCGGGCCACAGGAAGTTGCCGTCGTCATCGGTACGGAACCAGTTGACGTTGAAGATCTTGGGAGCCTTGTCGCCAA
>CAZDIN010000083.1:0-2999 GCA_964505515.1 uncultured Eubacteriales bacterium
ATGGCTGCCGTCATCGCCAGCACCATTCCAAAGCAGTGGAACATCGGCACCTGTACCATCATTCTATCGGCGGTGGAAAGATCCATACGGTCGCCGATGCATTTGCCGTTGTTGACGATGTTGTAATGGGTCAGCATGACGCCCTTCGGGAAGCCGGTAGTACCTGAGGTGTACTGCATGTTGCAGACGTCGTCCTTGTCAACGGCGGCGGCCATGCGATATACCTCTTCAACAGGAACCTGCGACGCAAACTCAAGCGCCTCGTTCCATTCAAGGCATCCCTTCTGCTTAAAGCCAACGGTTATAACGTTGCGCAGGAAGGGGAGCCGCTTGGCGTGAAGCGGCTTGCCGGGCTTAGTGTTCTCAAGTTCAGGGCAAAGCTGAGCGACGATGTCGCCGTACTTGGTGTCCTTTGCACCCTCGGTCATAATGAGGGTGTGGGTGTCGGACTGCCTGAAGAGATACTCTGCCTCGTGGATTTTGTATGAGGTGTTGACGGTGACAAGCACCGCGCCTATCTTTACAGTAGCCCAGAAGGCGATATACCACTGAGGAACGTTTGAAGCCCAGACAGCGACATGGGAGCCGGCCTTAACGCCAAGCGCAACTAAGGTGCGCGCGAAGGTGTCAACATCATCGCGAAACTCGCTGTAGGTGCGGGTGTAGTCAAGGGTTGTGTACTTGAAGGCGTACTGGTCGGGGAAATCCTCGACCATTCGATCGAGTACGTCTGAAAACGTCGCATCGATCAGCAGATCTTTTTTCCAGACAAATTTGCCTGTACGATCCTTGTTGTAGTAGTGGGTCTTTTCTTTTTTGGAGGTGTCGCTGAACTGCTTGACGAAGCTGACGAACTGCGAGAAGATGATCTCCATATCGTCAAGCTCTTCACACCAGACGGGATCCCACACAAGTGAAATAAACCCATCGAAGTTTACCGAGCGCAGAGCGAGCATCATTTCGGATACAGGCAGCTCACCCTCACCCAAAAGGCAGAACTCAATGCCGTCGTCGGTGTTTTTAGCGTCGTTGAGATGAACGTGACGGACGTACGCACCGAGGTTTCTGATAACCTGATCGGGCTTTTCACCGCAGGTAAAATAGGCGGCGGACATGTTCCACAACGCTGCGAGGTTGTCGGATGCGAAGCTGTCAAGCAGCTCGCGAAGAGCTGCTGAATCGGCAAATATGCCTACAGTCTCAATTATCAGCGTCACGCCTGCATCCTCTGCGGCAGGCAAAACACTTGCAATAGTCTCGGCACTGTTACTACCCTCGATCGCCTTAAGGCGCACAAAGGGGATCTTCAGCGACCTTGCGATATTGATACAGGCGATGATCTCCTCGACGGTGTCATCGGTGTTTTGCGCGATGTCACAGACGGTGTCTATGCAGGTCAGCTTAAGCTTTTTTTCAAAAAGGCGTCTTGATGTAGCGGCGGCAGCATAATCATGAAATGCGCCGTCCTTGTCGGTGAAAAGGCGGTTGTGAATGTTGTGCAGCTCAATGCCCTGAAATCCAAGCTCCTGAGCTATGTCGCAAAAATCTTCAAAGCTGCTCTCATGCCAGCCCTTAGTTGAAAATGATAACTTCACGCTTGTGCCTCCTCATATACTATCTTGTTGACCGCGCTGATGTATGCGCGGATGCTTGCGCTGATTATGTCGGTGGAGATGCCGTTTCCCGAATAGACCTTGCCCTCGTTACGAAGCTTTACAACGGCAGAGCCCATAGCCTCACGGCCTTCGGTGACCGACTGGATCTGGAAATCGTCAAGCTCGTAGTGACGGCCGATGATTTGCTCAAGTGCCTTGAAGGCTGCGTCGATCGGGCCGTCGCCGGTGCTTATTCCATTGAGGGTCTCTCCGTCCTTTGTCATGGATATCTGTGCGCTCGACGACAGAATATTACCGCTGTTGATAACATAGTTTTCGAGCTTGTAGGTAGCAGGAACCTGCAACGCAACGCTTGCAACGATTGCATCGAGCTCCTTTGCGCCTATGGCTTTTTTAGCCGCAACGCGCAAGAATTCTTCATAGACCTTGGTCTGATCTTCAGCCGAAAGGTCATATCCGAGTATAGCAACTGCATTTATAACCGATGCCTTGTCGTCGGCGGAATCAAGACGGATACCGTTATCATCAGCGGCGGTAACGATTGCAGAGCTGTCAAGGCTGACAGCGCGAGTGATGCGCTGGATCTGTTTCATAATGCGATGCAGCTCGGTGTATTTGATGTTGGAGGAGAAGTCGTATGACACGCCGCAGTTTTTGATCATAGTCGCGAAGCTCTCAAGGGAAACCGAGTTCAAGCCTGTCTTAACACAGCAAGCTCCCTTTCTTACTGCGAGGATCGCCTGTGCCGATGCAAAAGAATTGCGGTCATCGCAGCCAACGCCGACAGGCAGTGTAGTCATTTTCATGACCGATGCGGCGAAGTCTGCAAAATCGTCGGGCATCATTTCGGCGGCGCTGTCACATACAGATATCCTGTTTGCACCTGCTGCCTCAGCCGCCTTAACTGCCGCCTCGAGAAAATCCTTTTCGGCACGCGTTGCGTCCAAGAAGCAGCACTCTACCTCAACGCCGCCCTTAATAGCCTTTTCAACCGAGCAAGTGATCCAATCGATCATTTTTGCAGGCTTTTTATGGCAGGTGTATTCCATGCCCACAGGGGAGATGGGAAGCTCGATCCTTATAAGCGGCTTGGCAGCGTTGTTGAGCGCCGAGAGAGCGTTTTCGACGCTCTGCATGTCGCTTCCTGCGGCAACCGAAACGGTACTGCCCTTTACAAAGGCAGATACGGTGCGAATAAGCAAGGTGTCGGTTTTGACGTTGGAGATCTCAGGTAGTTCGATTATATCAACGTTTAGCTTTTCAAGCTGGCGAGCGATCTCAAGCTTTTCCTTGAAGGAAAAACCGTTGCTGCAAAGTGTAGTGTCTGCAATAAGAATTTTGTGCATAATGCAATCTCCCTTTCTGTATAAAAAACAAGTCCCT
>CAZDIN010000083.1:3009-5276 GCA_964505515.1 uncultured Eubacteriales bacterium
GATAGATCGACTTCAGGGACGAAATAACAAATTCGCGGTACCACCCTGATTACTGCCCAAAAGGAACAGTCACTCATCAAGACTCAAACAAGCCTCGTGCTTTATAACGGAGCAACCCGTAACCACCTACTCAAATTTCGGCAGCTCTGCTCGGAAGTGAGACTTCAACTATCGGTTCTTGCTGTCTTTCACCAAACGACAGCTCTCTGAAAAGAACTTGAGATAGCGAACAATTTCGTCATCGCATTTGAAAATTATAATGGTATTTTAGCACATAGGGTCAAAGTTGTCAACAACAAATTTTACACCGCAAAAAATCAGTCAATGGGATGGGTCCAGCCGAAAGGATCCTCAAGTCTGCCCCACTGAATACCCGTCAGGGTGTCGTAAAGACGCTGAGTGACCTCGCCGATCTTGTTGTCGTTGACGGTGTACTTAACCCCTTTATAGCAGAGTTCACCGATAGGCGATACAACAGCGGCGGTGCCGCAACCCCACGCCTCCTCAAGAGTGCCGTCAGCCATAGCAGCCTCAAGCTCGTCAATGCTGAGCAGACGCTCGGAAACGGTGTAGCCTTCCTTTTTGAGCACCTCGATGCAGGATTTTCTTGTGATGCCGGGGAGGATAGAGCCTGTCAGCGCAGGAGTAACGATCTCTCCGTTGATCTTGAACATAACGTTCATGGCGCCGACCTCTTCAATGTACCTTCTCTCAACGCCGTCGAGCCAAAGCACCTGTGAATATCCCTTCTGCGAAGCACGTTCGCCCGCACGGGTGGAAGCGGCATAGTTTCCGCCGCACTTGGCGTAGCCTGTGCCTCCGCGTACTGCACGGACGTCCTCATCCTCGATCATGATCTTGACAGGATTGATGCCCTCCTTGTAGTAGCTGCCGGAGGGGGAGGCGATGATAATAAATACAGCGCGCTGAACGGTGTGAACGCCGAGGGTCTCGTCGTTGCCGAACATAAAGGGTCTCAGATAAAGTGAGGTGCCTTCGGCTGAGGGAGTCCAGTCCTGCTCGACCTTGACAAATTCACAAAGAGCCTTAAAGGCATCCTCTTCGGGAATGCTCGGCAGGCAAAGTCGTTCAGCAGAAGCGTTCAATCTCTTGATGTTCTCTCTCGGGCGGAAAAGCTGAACCTTTCCGTCATCGCGGCGGTATGCCTTAAGACCCTCAAAGATCTCGGCACCGTAATGCAGCACGGTTGAAGCAGGATGCACGGAGATGTTCTCAAACGGAACTATTCTTGCGTCGTGCCAACCGATATTGCTGTGATATTCCGTCGTGAACATATGGTCGGTAAAGACCTTTCCGAAGCCCAGTCCGGCACTGTCGGGTTTTTCCTTTGGGCAGTCGGTCAAAACGATCTTGATATCCATAAATGAGCCTCCTATTTGCACTCTGCGCCGATTTCCATAGCGCGACGGTTGACCTCAAGCATATCGGCGCGCTTAGCAGAGATGACCTTTTTAAGTGCCGCGTCCACGCTTTCGGCACCGAAATCCTTAAGTTCCGACAAAACCTTGCCGATGAGGATCATGTTAGCGAGCGTAGGGGTGCCGTTCTCGTTTGCAAGACGGGTCGCAGGAACGTAGAAAGCCTTGACGTCGGTGCGCTTGACCTTGCGCTCAATAAGTGTAGAATCGGCGAAGATCATGCCGCCTGGAGCCACTGAATCCTCAAACTTGTCGAGTGAGGGGAGGTTCATGGCGATAAGAACATCGGGATTTGAAACGATAGGAGAGCCGACCGGCTCGTCGCTGACGATAACGCCGCAGCTTGCGGTGCCGCCGCGCATTTCGGGTCCGTAGGAGGGCAGCCAGCTTACCTGTTTGTCATCGATCAGACCCTTGCAGGCAAGGAATTTACCTGCGAAAAGGATGCCTTGACCGCCGAATCCGGAAAGTAAAAATTCAGTTTTCATTACTTTGCCTCCTCAGATCTGTCCTTATAAACACCGAGGGGATAATAGGGCAGCATTTTTTCATCTATCCACTTAAGCGCATCCTGCGGAGTCATGCCCCAGTTGGTCGGGCAGGAGGAAACGACCTCAACAAGTGAGAAGCCCTTGCCGTCGATCTGGTTCTGGAATGCCTTTTTGATGGCGCGCTTTGCGTTGCGGACATTTTTAACGTTGTTGACGGTAACACGCTCAAGGTACTCAGGTCCCTCAAGCTCGGAGAGCATCTCGCATACGCGGATAGGATAGCCGCAGAGCTTGGGATCGCGTCCGTAGGGGGAGGTCTGGGTCACCTGACCGGGAA
>CAZDIN010000084.1:0-5266 GCA_964505515.1 uncultured Eubacteriales bacterium
CGTCGGCCGGCGCCTCCGTATCGGCACCGATGTGCTCGGCAAGCTCGGTCATGAAGCTCTGGCAAAAACGCATGATCTCGTTGTCGGACTTGCCCTTGGGATCGAAGTCGGAGCCGCCCTTACCGCCGCCGATGGGCAGACCGGTCAGGCTGTTCTTGAAGGTCTGCTCAAAGCCGAGGAACTTGATGACAGAAGCGTTAACAGAGGGGTGCAAGCGGATACCGCCCTTGTAGGGTCCAATGGCGGAGTTGAACTGTACGCGGAAGCCGCGGTTGACATGGACCTCACCCTTGTCGTCGACCCACGAAACGCGGAAAACGATCTGACGCTCGGGCTCTACCATGCGGTCGATGATGCCGGCCTTCTGGTACTGAGGATTCTGTTCAACGACGGCCTGCAGAGACTCAAGAACCTCATAGACCGCCTGCTGAAATTCCGGTTCGTTGGGGTTGCGCTTGACAACGTCCTCGTAAACCGATTGCAAATAAGCGTTTTTCATTAGAAACTCTCCTTTCGTGCGGTAACACAATAATCAAAAATATGCTACGAATTATACTATAATTATGCCACTTTGTCAAGATAAACCGCTAAAATCCGGATGCGTTTTTTTCGGCGTGATTTTGACAAAAAATGCGGCACACCCTATTGGATGCACCGCAAAGAAAGAACTTGTTTATTTAGAGATGACTGCGAGGGTGTCGCGGGCGATCATAAGCTCCTCTTCGGTCGGGATAACATAGACCTTGACCTTGGAATCGGCGGTGGAAAGCTCGGTTTCTGTTCCGCGCACCGTTTTGTCGAGCTCGTAGTCAACGTCGACGCCGAGATAGGTCAGGCTCTTGCAGACGTCACTGCGGGTCTCGCTGCTGTTTTCACCGATACCGCCTGTGAACACGATGGCGTCAACGCCGTCCATAGCAGCGGCGTAGGAGCCGATGAGCTTGACGATGTGGTAGTTCTGCATGTCGCGTGAAAGCTGGGCGCGCTCGTTGCCCGATTCGGCGGCGGCACAGATGTCGCGGTTATCGTTGGACACGCCTGAGATGGCAAGCGCACCCGACTTTTTATTGAGTATATCGGACATCTGAGAGGGTGTGTAGCCCTTCTTATCCATAATGTAGAGAACGGCCGACGGGTCAACTGCACCCGAACGGGTACCCATCATCATGCCGTCAAGGGGAGTAAGGCCCATACTGGTATCGACGCACTTGCCGTCCTTTACAGCGGTGATCGAGCAGCCGTTGCCGAGGTGGCAGGTGATGACCTTGATATCCTTTTTGCCCATGATCTCGGCACAGCGTCCGCTTACATAGCGGTGAGAGGTGCCGTGAGCGCCGTATTTGCGGACCTTGTCCTCTTCGTAGAACTCATAGGGCATAGCAAACATATAAGCCTTTGCGGGCATGGTGGCGTGGAAGGAGGTGTCGAAAACGGCTACCTGAGGAACGTCCTTGCCAAGACAGTTGACGCAGGCGCGGATACCGAGCACATGTGCAGGGTTATGCAGGGGAGCCAGCTCGCCGAGGGCTTCGATATCGTCAATGACCTTATCGTTGATAAGGCAGGACTCCTTAAAGATCGCACCGCCCTGAACGATGCGGTGACCGACGGCGGTGA
Source organism: uncultured Eubacteriales bacterium (assembly GCA_964505515.1). Classification (GTDB taxonomy): domain Bacteria; phylum Bacillota; class Clostridia; order Oscillospirales; family Acutalibacteraceae; genus RGIG2206. The sequence goes on from CAZDIN010000084.1 coordinate 1,618, forward strand.
TCTCATCAAGAGAGCGGATAACGCCGTACTCCTCACCTGTCATCGCGGCCATAAATGCATCGAAGGCTTCTGCGTGGGTGGGCATGGGAATATCAGCCTCAAACTTACGTCCGTCAGCAGTGGTATGCTTAATATGTCCGCCGGGGCCGATGCGGTCGCACAGACCTTTTGCAAGCACCTTTTCGCCGTTCATATCGATCAACTGATATTTCAGCGAAGAGCTTCCGGCGTTAACCACCAAAATTTTAGTTTCCATTCTTCTACACTATCCTCTCATACAAAATCATACAAAAGACGTTGTTGCGCTACCCGAACAAATGGGTTATAATGGTAACAGCGGTCCATATAAGGATATAATATAACAGATCGCTCTATTTTTCAAGTAATATTTCGCGAGGTGAGAGAATTTGAAGGTCGGCGGCATCGTTGCAGAATATAACCCCTTCCATCACGGACACGCCTATCTCATTGAGCAGATGCGGAATGTCGGTGTGACCCACACTGTCGCTGTCATGAGCGGCAATTTCGTTCAGCGAGGTGACGCCGCCGTGTGCGACAAGTGGTCGCGGTGTGAAATGGCGCTTGAAAACGGCGTTGATCTTGTGCTTGAATTGCCTTTGCCTTATGCTGTCGCAACTGCGCAGAGGTTTGCGGCAGGCGCTGTGGGTACCCTTGCGGCGCTTGGCTCGGTGGACGAGCTGTTTTTTGGCTCGGAGTGCGCCGACACACAGGCGCTTGAAGAGGTTGCGCTTTTGCTTGATGACGGGGCGGTCATATCCCGTATGCGCGAGCTGCTCGACAGCGGCGAGACTTTTGCCGCCGCGCGACAGGCCGCCGTAACCGCTGTTGGTGCAAGGGGCGAGATATTGCGTAACCCCAACGACACCCTTGCGGTCGAGTATATACGCGCCATCTCTCAGTGGGGCGCCCATATGAAGCCGCAGGCTATAGGCCGCATCGGTGCCGCGCATGACGCTCAGGCGGTCGACGGGATAGCGAGCGCATCCGCTATCCGACGGGCAATAGGCGAGGGGGACCTTTCAAGCGTAAAGGCATGGATGCCGCAGAGGGCTTTTGAGATCCTGCAAAGTCAGCTTCAACAAGGGCGTTGCCCTGCTGAGCTGAGCCGTCTTGATGCCGCGCTGCTTGTTGAGCTGCGAAAGGCTTCGGTAAAGGCGCTTGCCGCCCTGCCCGACATCAGTGAGGGGCTTGAAAACCGACTTTACCGCGCCGTCAGGGAGTTCGGCTCGGTCGAGCAGATACTCTCGGCGGTCAAATCAAAACGCTACACCCACGCAAGACTCAGACGCATACTTCTGTACGCTCTGCTGGGTCTGTCCTGCGAGATGTATGACAGTCCTCCTGTGTATATACGCGTGCTCGGTATGAACTCACGCGGCCGCGAGCTGCTTTCAAGCAGTAAGCCGACCCTGCCGATACTGACGCGCACTAAGGACAGAGAGCAGCTTGACGGCAGGGGAACGGCTATGTTTGAGCTTGAATGTACCGCCGATGACCTTTACGGTCTGACGCTGCCCAGCCCCCAGCCCTGCGGCGCGACCCTTACCCACGGCGTTATCATCAAATAGGTTTCGAGAGGAGAAATATAAATGGTTCGGTATTACGAAGTAGAAAAGTATGAAAATTACGGACGCTGCCTTGCCGTTTCAAACGGCGTCATCGAAGCGTATGTTTCGATCGATGTAGGTCCGAGGATACTGCGCTTCGGCTTCGTCGGAGGTCAGAACATGATGCAAAATGACCTTGACCGTGTTTCTCAGTGGAAGGGCGCGGCATACGACGCATATTACGGCGAAGGCACGGTGGCATATCTCTACGGCGGACACCGTATATGGATCACCCCCGAGCGCGCTCCTGAAACATATTATCCCGACAACGAGCCTGTCGAGGTGACCTATACCGATAACGGAGTCTGCTTCACCCCTCCTGCTCAGCGCATGAACGACGTGCAGCTGTCGCTGGAGATAGTCATGCATCCCGAAAGGGCTGAGATGCAGGTCTTCAATCGGGTCAAAAACCTGCGCGACGAGGACAGGGAATTTGCGGTGTGGACTGTGTCGGCGATGAATCTCGGCGGCATTGAGATATTGCCCCATTCGACCGAAAACAACGGATATCTGCCTAATCGGGTGCTGTCACTGTGGTCCTATACCAACGCCAACGACTGCCGATTTTTTAACGGCAACCGGTACATGAGCTTCAAGCAGGACCCGTCTGCATCGGGCCCGTCCTTTAAGGTTGGGACCAACAACGTTAGCGGAAGGGTCATTTACGCGCTGGGAGAGGACGTTTTCCGTAAGGAATATGCGTCTCACGATGCCGACAAGAAATATGAGGATGGCGGAGTATCCTTTGAAACCTACATAAACGCCCGCATACTTGAGTTGGAGGCGCTCGGACCTGTCGAAAGGGTCGCGGCGGGCGAAACTGCCGAGCTTGCGGAAAAATGGTCGCTTGTGAAGAATCCGCGCACGCCTGACGCGAGGGACGACGAGGCGCTTGACTGCTTCTGGAATGAGGTCTGGCAGGCCTGAAAAACATGTAAATATTTACGAAACGGCCGCGGAATTTTGCGGTCGTTTTGACCTTTTTTCCAAAAGTAAAAAAAGGTGTAATAGCTATTGACAAATCTGTTAAATTTCGTTAAAATATTTTTGTAAAATACCGTAGATTTTTGGTGTCGGTATTTGTCGTGCAAGGCGTGGGTCGGAAACGAACGTATCGGACATGCTTTGCGAGCGTCGGGGCGAAGTATTTTGCTCCGTATATTTATTTTGGCTACTATATTATGCCGAAAGGCGAGGAGGAAAAAACATGAAAAAGATCCTATCCATTCTTCTTGCGGTCGTTATGCTGATGACCTGCATGTTCGCTCTTGCGGGCTGCGACAACAGCGGTGACGCTGACAAGGACGGCGAGGGAGAGAAGCTGAAAGTCGGTTTCATTTTCCTGCACGACGAGAACTCCACCTATGACAACAACTTCATGGTTGCCGCTAAGGCCGCCTGCGAAGCAATGGGCGTTGAGTACATCGGAAAGACCAACGTACCTGAGAGCAACGAGTGCTATGAAGCTGCTGCTGACCTTGCTGACAGCGGATGCAGCATCGTCTTTGCAAACTCCTTCGGTCATGAGTCCTACATGGTTAAGGCTGCTAAGGAATTTACTGACGTTCAGTTCTGCCATGCAACCGGTACTACCGCTCACACCGAGAATCTTGACAACTTCCACAACGCCTTCGCTTCCATCTATGAGGGCCGTTACCTTGCCGGTATCGCCGCAGGTATGAAGCTCAACGAGATGATCGCTAACAACGAGTTTACCGCTGAAGAAGCCAAGATCGGCTATGTCGGTGCTTTCACCTATGCCGAGGTTATCTCCGGCTACACCTCTTTCTTCCTTGGCGCTCGCTCGGTTTGCCCGACCGTTACCATGGAGGTTAAGTTCACAGGCAGCTGGTATGACGAAACTCTCGAGAAGGAAGCTGCCAACACCCTTCTGAACAACGACTGCAAGCTCATCAGCCAGCACGCTGACTCTATGGGCGCTCCGACCGCTTGCGAGGCTGCAGGTGTTCCGAACGTATCCTACAACGGTTCTACCATCGCCGCTTGCCCCAACACCTTCA
>CAZDIN010000085.1:0-5263 GCA_964505515.1 uncultured Eubacteriales bacterium
GAACCTCAACAAACAGAGTCAGAGTCTGCCGTGCTACCGTTACACAATACCGCTATATAAGTCGTCGAACCAACCGACCTACTTATTATAACCATTTTTTGTCGTTTGTCAAGGGGTTGTTTTTATTTTTAACGATAATTTCTATTTTATTCTTATGCGGTCAGGCAGAGCCCCGTCAAAGAAGGCGGTAGCGCGCTCAATGGCGTCCTTCGCATTTCCCCAATCTGCGTCTTCCCCGTTGTTTCGGTAGTCGAACATGTTGCAAAAATGTCGCACGTCATTACCAAGCTCGTCAAGATAATCGAGGGTGATTTGCTTAATTACCTGAGAAAACTCTTTTGCTCGGTCTTTGTTCATATTGTCCGGGATGTTTTCGGCAAGCATAGTGTAATGCGGCAGGCAGAATTCACTTTGCTCGGCGACCAGCTTGCGAAAATCCTTATCAGTTTCATATGTGCGGTAGATCGTATCAAGCATATGCTCCATGCCGAAATTCATCTTGTCGCAGATAAAGCAGGTCTCCTGCAGCCTTACAGCCTTATAAATGATCTTCTTCTGCTTTGGCTTAAACAGCTTGTTCTCGCCGAAGACGTCCGATTTTACCTGTTGAATATGGCTGTCGAGCATCAGTGCGAGGGAAAGGCGGTTGTTGGCACGGCGCATCTTCAGGTAATGGTCCTTACAAAACCCAAGCTCATTAGTCTTAACTCGTACATCAGGCTCCATCATGGCGGCGCCCATGATATAGTCAACGACCCGTTTTTCAGCAATAGCACGCATGCGGCAGAGAGGACAGCCGTCCTTTTCTTCAAAGCCCTCGCTGACAGGTATAGTGCAAATATCTTCTCTCATCAAAATCACCTCAATTTACTATTTACGATTATAGCATAAATGTGTTACAATAACAAGCGGTGATAATTATGTTGTTATATGATAATTCAATTGAGCAGATAGGAGCACATCTGAGGGTCAGGAACATTGGGCGGTTTGACCTCGGCGCGACCTTGGATTGCGGTCAGGCTTTTCGATGGGATAAGGGTGAGGATAATAAATGGCGAGGCATCGCCGGTGACCGTTATTTATGCGTGTGGCAGGATGAGGACGGCTTGGTGCTCGAGAATACCGATATAGAAGATTACCTGTCCTTTTGGAAGGAATATTTTGATTTTGATCGCGATTATGAAGCGATAGATAAAGAGATTTCAAATGATCCCACTCTTGCAATGATGGTCGACTTCTCTGCAGGGATACATATTCTTTATCAGGATTCATGGGAGGCGCTGTGTTCATTCATTATCTCACAGAATAATAATATTCCGCGTATCAAAGGGATAATCGACAGGCTCTGTGAGAATTTCGGCAAAAAAATCGAAGGCGGCTACGCCTTCCCCTCTGCACAGACTATTGCAGGTCTTACTGTTGACGACCTGGCACCCATTCGCAGCGGTTTTCGCGCAAAATATATCATAGACGCCGCCAAAAAGGTTCAGGACGGGACGTTGGACCTGACGGCGATAAAGAACATGCCTATCGAAAACGCACTTGAAATGATGCAAAAGGTGCGCGGCGTCGGCCCGAAGGTTGCGCACTGCGCCTTGCTCTACGGCTGCGGCAGGATAGAATGCTTCCCTGTTGACGTGTGGATAGGCCGTGCGATGAAGGTTCTGTTTGACGGCGAGCTGCCTGATGTAGCAAAGCAATATGCCGGAATCGTTCAGCAGTACATATTTCACTATGCGCGAATGACAAAACTCAATATATAAAAAACACAGGTGTCAGATCACTTTCTGACACCTGTTTCGATCTATTCAGATAACAGTACTTTGTTTATCCAGAAATATCCGATTATGTAAGCCGCGGAACTTGTCAATTCCGATGCTGCAGACAGCAGATTGAGATTATCGGCATCAATACCAACTGCATTGATTATTCCTATCACAAGGATCCAAATCGCAACATACTTCGCGTTTACAATGCCAAACACTCCGCTGTTGCCGGAATTGTACAGCGATTTTGAGAAGGCAAGCGCCTTGTTAATATAAAAAACATTAAACAGAGCAAGCATCCCGGCGCAAACAAGCAATAGAAATCCGACTATAATGCCAAAAATGATCGAAAATCCATCGGCAACATCAGTTTTACCCGGCATAATATAAGCGATGTCGCCAAGGTCAACGAAGCTGTTTAGTATCTCAGATATAGGACCGGAAAGGATCGGGAAAATTATCATACAAAGCACACCGCAGACAGCAAGTATACCTACCGCGACCCAAAGAATGATACCCTTAGCCTTAAGAGTGCCGTTAAAAAGCTTCATTCCCTTAATGCTGATATCATTATCATTTTTCGCAGAGTAATAAAGCAGCCAGAAGCTTATCGTATAAATAACGGCGAAGACATCAATTCCGCCTGAAATAAGACCTGCACCGGCAGAAATCGTCATCAATATAGTGATAGTAAAGAACAGCGAATGTGAAAAAACGCGCTTAAACAGCTGAAGAACTAAATTCTCATTTTCAATAGCAATATTATCTGTAGGTTGGTAGTTCATTTCATCCATTTCGTATCCCCTCCTGCTGAATATTATACTGCATTTCAATTTAATAGTCAATCCTATTGACAAATTGGGGTATCACCACTATAATATGAGAATGGTTCTCAAATTACTATATAAAGGACGATTTGATTGAAAAACGAATACCATACAAAGCAAAGAGAGCTTCTGCTTTCATTCTTTAAGTCGCATAACCAAGCGACCTTTACTGTTAATGAGATCGCACAGGCGATCTGCGAGCCAAACGGAATCGGCAAGAGCACAGTCTACCGACTTATTGCAAAAATGGCTCAGGACGACGTCTTGAAGCGTTATTATGACGAGAATAAAAGGTCTGTGGTCTATCAGTATGTTGACCATGAGCATGGATGCGACAGGCATTTTCATTTGAAATGCGCCGATTGCGGAAAAACTATTCACCTTGAGGACAAGTCGACAGAGGATGCCCTGCGCAGTATTTTGAATGATAATCAATTTGCCGTGGACGAGGGTAAAACCGTCCTGTTCGGCAGATGCAAGGGATGTAAAGAAGTAGGTAGTTCTATATGAAGCGTTTTATATCTTTGCTCACCTGTTGTGTAATTGCTTTATATCTTTGCGCCTGTGTGCAGCAAGGTGAAGCCGAGCAGGATGACAAAATCAAGGTGGTATGTACCATTTTTCCTCAGTATGACTTTGTCCGAGAGGTCGGAGGCGATCTCGTTGACCTTAAGCTTTTGGTGTCTGCGGGTGCCGACGTACACGGGTATGAGCCTTCCCTGTCCGATTTGAAGAGCGTTCATGAGTGCGACCTGTTTATCTATTGCTCGGGCGAGTCTGAGAGCTGGGTGAACGACATGCTAAGCTCGGTCGGCGGAGTCGCACTTGATATCTGCAGTGGGATCGAGCTTATATTAGATGATGAAGAACATGACCACGACCGTGAGTCGCATTATTCTGACATTCAGGCTTCGCATGACGAGCATGTGTGGACCTCCCCTGTTAACGCGATCAAGATAGTTGAAATGATAACGGATGAGCTTGTTAAGGCTGATGAGGTAAACGCTGATGAATATAAGAATAATTCTTCTGCTTACATTAACGAGCTAAAGAGTCTTGACAGTCGCTTCCGCGAGGTGTTTGACTGGGCTGAAAGCAAAACCCTGATAGTAGCGGACAGGTTCCCCTTCAGGTATTTAACCGAGGAATACGGCGTTGAATACTATGCTGCCTTTTCAGGTTGTTCGTCTGAGACCGAGCCGACGCTTTCTACGTTAAACGAGCTTGTTAAACTCGTTGAGAACGAAGAAGCGAGCACCGTTTTCTATGTTGAGATGTCGGATCAGAAGACGGCTGATGTTATCTGTAAGCAAACGGGATGTAATAAACGGCTGCTCCACTCCTGCCATAATCTTACAAAGGAAGAATTTGAATCCGGAATGACGTATTTGACACTTATGAAGAGAAACGCTGACATAATTGAGGAGGCGCTGAGATAATGAGCCAGATAATATGCCGAGACGTTACCTTGGCTTATGACGGCAGAGTTGTGCTTGATGGCATAGATCTTGAGATAATGAAGGGCGATTACGTTAGTATTATCGGTGAAAACGGCACAGGTAAGACAACCTTTGTAAAGGCTCTTCTTGGTCTGGTTCGTCTTTCGGACGGAGAGATAATTTTCGGTGATGGGCTTGAAAGGAATCAGATAGGTTATCTTCCGCAACAGACCGTTGTGCAGAAGGATTTTCCTGCCAGCGTTTATGAGATCGTACTGTCGGGCTGCATAAACCGCAGGGGTGCGCTTCCTTTTTACAGCAAGGCTGACCGTAACCGTGCTGACGATGCGCTTAAGAAGATCAATGCGTACTCGTTAAAGAAGGAATGTTTCCGTGAATTATCGGGTGGACAGCAGCAGCGTGTACTGATAGCTCGCGCACTGTGTTCGACCGGTCAGGTGCTTTTGCTTGATGAGCCAACGGCGGCGCTTGATCCTGTGGTAAGCGAGGAGATGTACCGCACGGTTGCTCAGCTTAATCGCGAGCACGGCGTAACGGTAATTCTTATTACTCACGATTCATCTGCAGTTACGAGGGATTCAAACAAGATCCTGAAACTCGAAGGCTGTAGTTACGAGTTCATGACTACTGAGGAATACCTCAGCCGACAGAAAGGATAAGCCATGACAGGTTTCTTTGAAACATTAGCTGAATATTTCCGCGACCCGTTTGTTTCCGGTGTTATAATAAAGGCGCTGATAGTCGGTGTGCCTATTGCGTTGTGTGCCTCCTTGCTTGGTGTTACGTTGGTGCTAAAGCGCCTGTCCATGATCGGTGACGGGCTGTCGCACGTTGGCTTCGGAGCGCTTGCTATCGCAACAGTGTTAAACTTCGGCGCGTCATCGAGTAGCTCTTCTACCCTCTTGATATCCCTGCCGATCGTCATCATAGCTGCGTTTTTTCTTCTGCGGTTATCTCAAAACAGCAAGGTCAATGGGGATGCCGCAATCGCACTTGTGTCGACCGGTGCTATTGCGGTTGGATATCTGCTTTTCAGCATCACGGGCAACGGTGAACCTGCAGATGTTTGCAGCAGCTTGTTCGGTAAAAGCACGATAATCAATATTGATGACATAATCGTGCCTATATCCCTTGGCCTTTCAATTGTTGTGCTGACCCTTTTTATCATGTCCTATACTAAGATATTCAGCATAACCTTTGACGAAAGCTT
>CAZDIN010000086.1:0-5252 GCA_964505515.1 uncultured Eubacteriales bacterium
CTCCATAATAATAATATAAATACTCGTCCGCCACTTCCATAGCGTCGTAAATACAATACCCGTTGTTTAGCGCCGTCAAGAACTGAACCATCCACGCAGAATTATACACGTTGGTGTCACGTCCTTTCAACTTCATTGTAAGGAAAAACTTGGTCACCTTACAAGTTAATTTTAATATAAATGTGACAAATTGTCAACGCCTTTCTGCTCGGGGTTAAAAACGGTCGATGAACGCTATAGGATCACACGAAATAGCAAAAGGACAGAGATTTTTACACTCTCTGTCCTTTCGTATATAACTCCTTCTCAAAACCAACACATCGCGTTGCCTACGGCTATCAGCTTCTGTCTTTTGGCTTTGAAAAGAGGGACGCAAGATATGCGAACACTATCGCCGCCGTCACGCCGCCTGCCGCCGAGGTCAAGCCGCCCGTCAACGCGCCGAGCAGGCCTTTATCCTTGACCGCGTCCTTGACTCCCTGTGCGAGCAGATGGCCAAATCCCGTCAGCGGCACGCTTGCGCCGCAGCCTGCCCATTCGACCAACGGACCGTATAGCCCTATCGCGCTCAATATGACCCCTGCCACAACATATCCCACAAGAATGCGCGCAGGGGTCAGCTTGGTCCAATCGATGAGCTGCTGACCTATCAGGCATATCACGCCACCCACCAAAAACGCTTTTATATATTCACCGAGCATTCCAAAAACCGCCTTTCCTTTGGGGTTATTTTCCCCACGCGGCTGAGTATTTATTCTGTCGGCGATTGAAAATCGGCTTTTTCTGTGATAAAATGCCTACAGAATACCTATTACACCTTAAGCGAGATGTTGTTATGTCAACCAAAATAGTCCTCACCGGACATTCTAATTTAATAAACGCCGCTTTTGAAGCCCTCAAGGACATGCTGAACCGACTTGGGTGGCAGGTGAAATTATCCTGCGAGGCGGCAAACTTGCAAACATTCGGAGATAAGACCCTCGTTGTTTACCAATTCGACGATGCGGCAAAGGTGCCCGAAAGGTCATCCGAGCGCGACTGCTTTGATGGCGTTTTTGTGTTGGTCGAGGGCGAAGAGGTGTGCAAAACCGACCGCCCTGCCGTATGCAATTGGGTCGGGCATCCGCATCTTCGGGTGGTGGACGTCAGCGATGCATTTGACCTGCTTACAGCAGAGGTGCTTTCGCTGCTGGGCATACCTAAGCCCTGCGAGATCGAGAGGAAATTCCTCATAAAAATGCCCGATCTGCAAATGCTGGACGCCCTGCCCGAATGTCGCGGCGTCAGGCTGTCGCAGACCTATCTGATCTTACCCGACAAGACCAAGGCGCGCATCCGCTGTCGTGGCGAGGAAGCGGACCGCAGTTATGTAAAGACTGTAAAAGAAAGGCTGACCGACCGCACGCGAATCGAGATCGAGGAGCCGCTCACTGCCGACCGGTACCGTGAGCTGCTCAGGTTTGCCGACCCGTTGCGGCGTTCGGTCGAGAAGGTGCGCTATTGCCTTGTATGGAACAACACCTACTTTGAGCTGGATGTGTTTGAGTTCTGGGACAGGCAGGCATTTCTTGAGGTCGAGCTGCTCAGCGAGGAGCAGGATATCTCCCTGCCGCCCTTCATAGAGGTGCTGCGCGAGGTCACCGACGACCACGCCTATGCCAATTCTGCCCTTGCCCTCGCCGTTCCTAAGCAGGATTGAACCATGCGTGATAGTCCCTTGGAACAATCATGCAGCGATATGATATATCGAATTTGCTCAGCAAATATATCAAGTTGAGCAGCCCTCAACGTACCGACAAAAAAACAGACTCAATCGGGCGTTTCCAATTGAGTCTGTTTTCTTATTCAACTAAGCTTATTCGGCGTCCTCAGCAACGTCCTCATCGCAGTCGTCACTGCACATGGGGCACTCGTCGCAGTCCTCGTCACAGTCCTCGCAGTCGAACTCATAGCACTCATCGTCGCACAGGCAATACTTGCGGTCGACGAAGTAATAGATAGCGTAGGCAACACCAGCGATCGCGGCCAACGCTGCTACAACGATTCCGATGATAGTAAACACGTTGCAGTTCTTTTTCATATTAAAAACCTCCGTTAGTTTATTTCCTGATTTTATGATACCCCAATTTCGCAGTTTTGTCAACTACATAAAGGGTGCAAACAGGCGCAAAATCGACTGCTTGATGCGCTCGCCGAGCGGACGCTTTCGCATTGAGTCGAGGGTCATCTCCTCGCTTTGCTCAAACAACTGAGAAAGATGCTCCGACACCTGACCTACCGCCTCGTTACCGCACATCCACGCGCCGCATTCAAAGTGAAAATAAAAGCTGCGGTAGTCAAGATTGACCGACCCGACGCATGCGACCTCGTCGTCCGACACGAACACCTTTGAATGTATAAATCCGGGGGTGTATTCGTAGATTCGGACGCCTGCCTTCAACAGTTCCGCGTAGTAGGAACGGGTGACGGGATGCACATACCACTTGTCGCGCACCTTTGGGGTTATGATCCGTACGTCTACCCCCGAAAGCGCCGCCTGTTTGAGCGATATCTCCATGTTGTCGTCGAGGATCAGGTAGGGGGTGGTGATGTAGACGTATTTTTGCGCGTTGTGAAGCATCTGCATGTACAGACCCTCGGCGGGATTTTCGGGGTTGAAGGGGCCGTCGCAATAGGGCTGACAGTAGCCCTCAGCCTTTACAGGCTCAGGCAACGGCGGCGGTGTAAAATCAGTTCCGTTAATAAAGCTCCACATGCTCAAAAACATGGCGGTGAAGGAATTGACGGCACTGCCCTTTATCACGACTGCGCTATCCAGCCAATGCCCATGACGTTTCCACTCGTTGATGTACTCATCGCCGATATTGAAGCTGCCCGTAATAGCAGTCTGTCCGTCAATTATCACCATCTTGCGATGGTTGCGGTTGTTCATGAACATGTCGACCGACGGCCTGATGGGGTTGAAGACCGATACCTTGATGCCGTCCTCACGCATTCGGTTCAAAAAACCTCTGTACTGCCTGTTGATAGACCCGAAGTCATCGAACATTATCCGGACATCTAACCCCTGTTCCGCCTTCTTCTTCAGTATTTTGTGTATCGCTTCCCACATTATACCTTCCGACAGAATAAAAAATTCCAAGTATATACTGCTCTTTGCCTCGTCAAGCTCCTTCAGCATACGTTGCCAGATGTTCTCCCCAAGCTGTATATATTCCACCGACGTGTCGGTGTATACAGGATATCCCGAATTGGCCTTCAGGTATGCCGACTGCCGCGCCGCCTGAGGATACCGCTCCTTCAGGGTGCATGCTGCCGCGCGGTCATCGGTCAGACAGGCGGCACTGCTTTCATCGAGGGCTCTCATGCGGCGTTTGACCCTTGGCACCACCCTGCTGCCGCCGCGTATCATGTAGAAAAAGCATCCCGCAAGCGGCAGTGTAACTATAAACATTATCCACGCCATTTTGTAGCCTGCGTTTCCGGGTTGGTTTGCAATATATATAACAAAAACCACCCCGATAAGCTGAAAAATAGAATAAATGGCAGTGGCACTGATCTTGAGCCAATAGAGCATAGCGAAGATCAGAGCAAGCTCGGCGAGCACGCAAACACCTGCAATAACAAGACGAAAGGATATCGGGAAGCCTCTGCGCCTTTTTTTCTCCAAAAACCACATCTCCTATCAACAACGGGCAGTGTTTATTGAACACTGCCCGTCTTTAATTCGATATGTTACTTTTTCATCCACTCGGGCTTTGAAACAGAGTGCTTGGTTGTATCAAACTCCTCGATTTGATACTCACCTGTCAGCTTATAAGTAGTGTTGTCCTCGCCGATGGTGCATATTACAGAACAGCTATAGGATGTCACCGACTGCTCGGAAATGCGGACGGTAACCACGAAATAGCTGACCGAGATCTCCTGCAATTCTTCCTGCAGGTCAATGCCGCCAAGCAAGGATCTGACGATGCTCTTTGCCCTGTCAGTCTTGATGGTGAAGGTGTAGCGATCTTCCGAGCCCACGCTCGCGCTCGCTACGTCGTTTCGGTCAAATTCAAAGGTGGTGTCAAGCCAGTTGCTCAAGGGCTGTTTTGAATACTCCTCGGTCTGGGTCAGCTGAGAGCTGTTGTCGGGGTCGTTGTAGTCCGAATACTTGCTGTAGACGTAGGTGACGCCCTCATCTTTAACGGCATAAAGTCCGTCCACAGCCGAGTACTGCTCTTTGTTATGCTTATCCTTTGCGGTGACCGTAACCATGCAGGCGGCGTTTACCCCGTCGCTTTTTGCATCGGTGACATAGCTTTCAAGCATAACGGTCGCGCCGTCGATGACCACCGAATAGGTCTGCTTGCCTGAATAAATATAGCTCTGCTTCGACATGGTGGCGTTAAGTGCCGACTGATATGCCGAAAAGGCGTCAGAAACACTTATACTGTTATCCGCCGCAACAGACGACGCGTCGGAAGAAGCAACCGCAGACTCCGTAGCAGACGCAGAAGCTCCATCCCCTATAGTGTTGAAGTTGCCGGAGGTCATGATGTCATCGGTGCTGTCGGCTCCCAGGGAGTCAACATCACCCGACTGCGCGCCGCAGCCCGTAAAAAGCACCAGCACGACCACCGATAACAATATCAGCATCCGCTTCATATCTCCATAGTCCTCCTAAACAGTTTTAGTAGACTTTGCACAGGTATGCATAATAAAGACTAAGTTATCGGATATTTTATCACGCGGCAAGGATTTTGTCAAATCGCGGCGAAAGAACGGTAATAATTACCTTTCCTGCATCGGCTTGTAGTCGCGGCGGGACATGACCGATTTATACGCAGGGCGGATGATCTTTCCCGCATTTATCAGTTCTTCCATGCGGTGCGCACTCCAGCCTGCGATACGGGAGATGGCAAACACAGGGGTATACAGCTCCTCAGGAAGTCCAAGCATTTCATAAACGAAGCCGCTGTAAAAGTCAACATTTGCACTGACACCCTTATACATCTTGCGCTTTCCTGCGATGATCTGAGGCGCAAGCTGCTCGACCTTTTCATAAAGCTCGAACTCGCGGTGAAGCCCCTTCTCCTGAGAAAGCATCTCGACAAACTGCTTGAGCACCCTCGCACGCGGGTCGGAGAGAGAATATACGGCGTGTCCGATGCCGTATACAAGCCCCGTGCGGTCGAAAGCTTCCTTTTGTACTATGCGGGTCACGGTGGACATGTGGCCCTCCATGTTGCAACCACCGGCAATGACCA
>CAZDIN010000087.1:0-5230 GCA_964505515.1 uncultured Eubacteriales bacterium
CCTATTTGTGATTTCGTGCGCCGCTACGCAGAGAACGACCCGTTGCGGCTTCATATGCCGGGACATAAGGGGAACGGTTTTCTCGGCGCAGAGCAGTTGGATATTACTGAAATTGACGGCGCAGACAGTCTTTACGAGGCCGACGGTATCATCCGACAAAGCGAAGTTAATGCAAGTGCGCTTTTTGGCGCAGAGACCTTCTATTCTACAGAAGGTAGCTCTCAGTGCATCCGTGCTATGCTGTATCTGACCTTGCTGTACGCAAGGCAGTGCGGGAAACGGCCTTTGATCGCCACGGCAAGAAACGTCCACAAGGCTTTTTTGAGCGCTGTCGCACTGCTTGATTTTGATCTCGTCTGGTTATATCCTCAGCAGACAGACTCTTATCTGTCCTGCAAGCTGGATGCACCTTGTTTGGATGAATGGCTGTCTGAGACGGCGGAGAAGCCCACTGCGGTCTATCTGACAAGTCCTGATTATTTAGGAAATCTGTCTGATGTTCGCACCATTTCTGAGGTTTGCCACCGACACGGCGTCTTGCTGATCGTTGACAATGCCCATGGTGCCTATTTGCGATTCTTGCAGACATCCCTGCATCCTATCGATCTGGGTGCGGATATATGCTGTGATTCCGGACATAAGACGCTTCCGATACTGACGGGCGGCGCCTACCTACATATTTCCGCGGATGCACCCGACTTATTTCGCTCACAGGCGAAAAACGCGCTTATGCTATTCGGGTCCTCCAGTCCATCCTACCTGATCTTGCAATCTCTGGATGCTGCCAATGCTTATTTGGACAATGGCTATTCAAGGCGGCTGACCGCCTTTGCCGAGCAGGTTCAAGAGCTTAAGAGCAGGCTGGTCGCGCACGGATACCTCTTGCATGGGGAGGAGCCGCTGAAACTGACCGTCTCCGCAAAACCCTACGGCTATACCGGCAGACAGCTTGCGCAGATACTCTTGGAGAAGGATATAGTATGCGAGTTTTCCGATCCTGACTTTGTAGTTATGATGCTGACGCCGGAAACGGCGACAGTCGGCCTGAACCGATTGGAACAGGCACTGCTTTCCGTTCCTAAAAAAACCGCTGTTGCGCAAAAGCCCCCGACCTTCCACAGCTGTGTACCTGTGATGTCTGTCAGGGAAGCAATGCTTTCTCCCTGCG
Source organism: uncultured Eubacteriales bacterium (assembly GCA_964505515.1). Lineage (GTDB taxonomy): Bacteria > Bacillota > Clostridia > Oscillospirales > Acutalibacteraceae > RGIG2206. The sequence goes on from CAZDIN010000087.1 coordinate 1,169, forward strand.
AAACAGTGCCGGTTCGGGAAAGCGTTGGCAGAGTGCTTTCAGCCGCATCTGAGGGATGTCCGCCTGCTGTGCCCATCGTTGTGTGCGGCGAACGTATCGATGAAGCGGCAGCCGAATGCTTGTCCTATTACGGAAGGGAAACCTGCACAGTTGTAAGCAAAGGATGAAATCCGTATTGCTTAAAAATCCTGAATGCGTCAGCGTTCAGGATTTTTTGCAAAGAATAATTAGTATATATTTTCCTGAAACACCTTGCAAAATCACAACATATGCTGTAAAATATACTAAAATGGTGCCATTTGTGTTAACATTACAATGGCAAATTGATAAAGTAACGAATTTTCATAGGAGAAGGGAGTTGTGTCTATGAATGAACCTACGATTCAACAGGTTTTCTTTTTAGGCATCTGCATTTTGGTCGTCGGCTTGATAAACCTTATTTTAGCGGGCAAGATCATCGGACGCCTTAAGCCTGCGGAGGACTCAAGCGAATCTGACATCAACAACGATCAATTACCTGCGGTACAGCCTGTAACGAGTCAGGAGATACCCAACCGTCAGGAGTTTGTAGCCGCGGTTTCCGCCGCAATTGCGGAGAGTATGGGCAAGGACATTTCCGCGATCCGAATTCTTTCTATCAAAAAAATGTGAGGTATTGAATTATGAAAAAGTATAAGGTTAACGTTAACGGTCAGGTCTATGAGATCACAGTCGAAGAGTGCGATGTAAACGAGGTTCCCACAACAACTGCGCCCGCCGCGCCTGTCGCCGCTGCGGCTCCTGTTGCTGAACCCGTAGCTGCGCCTGCAGCTCCCGTTGCAAGCGGTGAGGGAGAGCCTATCTCATGCCCGATGCCTGCTACTATTCTCAACGTAAACGTTTCAAACGGCGCTCAGGTCAAGAAGGGCGACGTCCTGTTTGTGTTTGAGGCTATGAAAATGGAGAACGAGATCTGCGCTCCCAGAGACGGCGTTGTATCCAACGTTAATGTCACAAGGGGTGCCGCCGTTGACTCAGGCGCTGTTCTCTGCCTGCTGATATAAGTGCGGGAAGTAACTTTAGTCAGACTGATTCAACTTCTCGGATAAGGAGGGCTTGATTTAATGAGCAAGCTTCACATTACGGATACTATTTTGCGCGATGCTCATCAGTCGCAGGCGGCCACCAGAATGAAGCTGGAGGATATGATCCCTGCGCTTGAAAAGCTTGATAAGATCGGCTATTGGTCGGTTGAATGCTGGGGCGGCGCGACCTTTGATGCGTGTATGCGTTTCTTGAATGAAGACCCTTGGGAGAGATTGCGCACGATAAAAAAGCATATGCCCAACACCAAGCTGCAGATGCTCCTTCGCGGACAAAACCTGCTTGGATATAAGCATTATGCTGATGATGTTGTCGATGAATTTATTAAGAAATCTATCGAGAACGGCATCGATGTAATTCGCATTTTTGACGCGCTCAACGACCTGCGAAATCTCGAGCAGGCGGTCAAGAGCTGTAAAAAATACGGCGGCATCTGCGAAGCCGCGATAAGCTATACCGTCAGCCCCGTTCACAACGAGGACTACTTTGTGGAGATGGCAAAGACCCTTGAAAAGATGGGCGCCGACGTTATCTGCATCAAGGATATGGCGAACCTGTTGCTTCCTTACGACGCATATTCGCTTATCAAAAAGCTTAAGGAGAGCGTAAGCCTTCCTATTCACCTTCATACCCACAATACAACGGGAACAGGCGATATGACCTATCTTATGGCATGTCAGGCAGGGGTCGACATTGTCGACTGCTCACTGTCGCCCTTCGCAAACGGAACCTCCAACCCTTCTACAGAGGCTCTCGTTGCAACCCTGCAGTCGACCGAGCGTGATACAGGGCTTGACCTTACCGAGCTGAGTGACGTCGCGGCTCATTTCCGCGCCGTAGCCGACAAGATGAAGGAGGCAGGCACGCTCGACCCGAAGGTGCTCAACGTCGACACCAAGACTCTGATATATCAGGTGCCTGGCGGCATGCTGTCCAACCTTATATCACAGCTTAAGCAGGCTAATGCCTCCGATAAATACTACGAAGTGCTGGCTGAGGTTCCCAACGTCCGTAAGGACTTCGGCTATCCGCCGCTCGTCACTCCGACGAGCCAGATAGTCGGTACTCAGGCGGTCATGAACGTCCTCGCAGGTGAGCGGTACAAGATGGTCACCAAGGAGTCCAAGGGCTTACTGCGCGGTGAGTACGGACGCGTGCCCGGCGAAGTGAATGAAGAGGTGCGCAAAAAGGCAATCGGTGATGCCGAAGTCATCACCTGCCGACCTGCCGACCTTATCGAGCCTGAGATTGAGAAGTACAGGGCGGAAATGAAAGAAAAGGGCATAGGCAAGACCGATGAAGACGTGCTTAGTTATGCGCTTTTCCCGCAGGTCGCAGAGAAATTCCTTGCCCTTCGTGATGCCGCACCCTCAACCGATAATGCCGAAGATGGCGACTCGGTACGAGTGCTTTACGTTGACGACAGGTCTATATGATCCAACTCCCCTTGATCTATCAAGATCAGGGGGAGTTTTGTCGTCATCTTTATCATAAAAACTGCTAAATATTATTGCCAAAAATTCTAAACTGTGGTATAATAACCTGAATAATTAGCCGCAGACTTTGAGCGGCATCGTGAAAGGAGGAGTGACCGTATGCGCATACTTGGAATCGATCCCGGCTATGCGATCGTCGGATACGGCGTTCTGGACTACGCAGGCAACCGTTTTCACGTTGCGGCGTATGATGCGATCACTACTCCTGCAAACGCTGATTTCTCAACTCGGCTTGAGAGCATATATAACGACATGGTCGCCGTGCTTGATCGGTACAAGCCTGATGCAATGAGCGTCGAAAAGCTTTATTTCAACACGAATATCACCACGGGAATTGCCGTCGCTCAGGCTCGCGGATGTATACTTTTAGCCGCTCAGCAGGCAGGTGTGCCTGTCTATGAGTACACGCCGCTTCAGATCAAGCAGGCGGTCACCGGCTACGGCAAGGCGGAGAAACGGCAGATGATCGCCATGACTACTAAGCTGTTAAACCTTGCGCAACCGCCTAAGCCCGACGACGTTGCCGACGCCCTTGCGGCTGCGATATGTCATGCACATTCAGCAGGCTCACTGCTTGATAAACTTAAATACAGGAGGTAATCGGTTATGATCTACTCGGTTCGCGGACCCCTGCTCAGTTGCGATCTTTCAACCGCCGTCGTCGAATGCGGCGGCGTCGGAATGAAATGCAATATATCAATGAATACTCGCAAACGCCTGTCGTCTGTCGGCAGTGAGGTCATGCTCTTTACCCACCTGAACGTTCGCGAGGACGCGATGGATCTGTTCGGCTTTTTTGACGAAGCCGAGCTTGAGATGTTCCGACTTATCATCTCGGTAAGCGGCGTCGGCCCAAAGGTTGCACTTTCGATACTTTCGGAATTTGACCCGTCGACCCTAAGCCTCTATATCGCAAGCGGCGATTCCAAGAGTATAACAAGGGCAAGCGGAGTCGGCGCAAAGCTTGCACAGAGGATAGTTCTTGAGCTTAAGGACAAGCTCGGCTCAACCTCGTTCGGTGACTCGCAGGAGGTTTCGGCGGCAGTAAACGTCGGCAGCTCATCCAATGCATCAGAGGCGGTGCAGGCCCTCGTTGCCCTCGGCTATTCCCAAAGTGAAGCATCCCTTGCGGTCGGAAAGCTTGATGCGACCCAGTCGGTCGAGTTCCTCATTAAAGAAGGACTTAAGCTACTCGCACGCTTTTAGTTAATGCTATAAAAAGGAGAAGGTAACCAATGCCTGAGTTTGATTACGAAAATCGCATCGTATCTCCCGAATATGAAGGCTCAGACGGTGAGATCGAATTATCACTTCGCCCAAAGGTTCTCGGCGAATATATCGGTCAGGATAAGGCCAAGGAAAACCTTTCCATCTACATGGAGGCGGCGAAACAACGCGGTGAGTGCCTTGACCATGTGTTGCTCTACGGCCCTCCCGGACTTGGTAAGACCACGCTTGCCGGAATCGTCGCTAATGAGATGGG
>CAZDIN010000088.1:0-3065 GCA_964505515.1 uncultured Eubacteriales bacterium
TTTGAGGAGGATGTTCGCGGACAGTCTATACTCTTCAGCTATAGGCACCCTGTTTCAAACGGTGCATATTACGGCTCTAACGGGGTACTCTCTATGTCTGATAGGAACGGGCTTACCGAGGTAATGGACCGCGAGGATATCAAGGTTATCGGAGAACACAACGTCGAGAACTTCTTAGCGGCAATTTCAGCAGTTTGGGGATATGTCACACCTGAAAACATTGTAAAGACAGCGCGAGAATTTAAGGGCGTCGAGCATCGTATCGAGTTTGTGCGCGAGCTTGACGGAGTAAAGTATTACAACGACTCTATCGCAACCAGCCCGACGAGAACTATCGCAGGACTTGCGGCGTTTGATCAAAAGGTTATCCTGATAGGCGGCGGATATGACAAGCATATCCCGTTCGAAGCGCTTGCGCCTCATGCGATCGAAAAGATCAAGCTTCTGATACTTTCGGGGCCCACTGCGGAGAAGATCGAGAAAGCTATTCGCGAATGTGACGGATTTGATTCCTGCGGAATGGAGATCGTTCACGTCAACAACATGGAACAGGCCGTTGCCATAGCGCGTGAAAAGGCTGTTTCGGGCGATATCGTAACCCTCAGCCCTGCGTGTGCAAGCTTTGATGCATACGCAAATTTTGAACTTCGCGGAAAGCATTTTAAGGAACTTGTAATCAATTTATAAAACTTTTCAAGCCGATAATATGTCGGCTTGTTCTATAGGGAGATGAGATAATGGATCGATTTGAAATGCTGTCGTCCCTTTGCGGCAGCGCAGGACTTCCGGGTCAGGATGAAATACTTGAAGTTGCTGAATCATATTTGAAGGAGTTAGGTCCGGTCAGCAGGGACGTTATGGGCAGCCTTGTTTGCACGGTAGGTAACGGAACCCATAAGGTGCTGCTTGATGCTCATATTGATGAGATCGGATTTTTGGTAACCTGCATTGAGGGCAACTTCATCCGAGTGGCAGCCTGCGGCGGTATTGACAGACGCACCGTCATTGAGCAGGAGGTCATAGTATACGGCAAGGAAAAACTTTTCGGCGTCTTTGCCGGACTGCCTCCGCATCTTAAAAAGGATGAGAAAAAGGCGCCTGCAGTTGACGATCTTCTGATCGATTGCGGTCTGCCTCATGATAGATTAGTCGAGCTTGTAAGCCCCGGCGACCGCATCGGATTCAGATCCCCGCTTTTGAAAATGGCAAATGACTGTGTAACGGGAAGATCCCTTGATAACCGCGCAGGTGTCGCTGCAATCATTCAGGCGGCTCAGCTGATCGATACCAAGAAGTCGGATTGTACAGTTATTCTGTCACTTTCCGCTCAGGAGGAGCTTGGTTGCAGAGGCGCAAGAACCGTTGCGTTTGCACAGGAGGTCGATGAAGCCATCGTCGTTGACGTAAGCTTCGGTGACGGACCCGATGTATCTCCGCGCGAATGCGGAAAATTAGGCAACGGTGCGATGATCGGAATATCACCCGTTCTTAATTCCGCGGCTACTAAAAAGCTTATAAGCATTGCCAAGGAAAAGGGTATTCCTCATCAACTTGAGGTGGCAGGCAGATCAACAGGAACAAATGCCGACGTCATTTCGATAACCAAATCAGGCATAAGAACATCATTGATCTCAATACCGCTTCGTAACATGCATACAGCAAGTGAGGTCGTTTCAATGAACGATATTGATAGCGTTGCGAAGCTGATTGCTGAATATGTAATGAACGGAGGTTGCCGCTAATGATCAAGTATCTGAAAGAGCTTTGTGAAATATGCGGAGCTTCGGGAAGCGAGACCGCTGTTGCAGATTATATTCAAAGTGTTATATCGCCCTACTGCGAATGCAAGATCGACTCGATGGGCAACCTTATCGCATTCAAAAAAGGTGCGCAACGGCCGGTTAAAAAGGTCATGCTTGACGCTCATATGGATGAGGTCGGATTTATTGTTACCTCGGTAAACGATGACGGATCTATGTATTTTACAGCCCTTGGCGGCATTAACGTCGAGGCGCTTGTTTCAAAGCGTGTGCAGATAAACGGCCACGTAGGCGTAATTCAGGTCAAGCCGGTCCATCTGCTAAAGGGTGACGATACCGACAAAATGCCTGATAAAGACAGCCTTACGATCGACATCGGTGCAAAAGACCGCGAAGATGCCTTGAAAATGGTCAGCATCGGTGATACCGGCACCTACGTCAGTGATTTTATTGAGTTCGGCGATGGCTTTATAAAGGCAAAAGCTCTCGATGACCGCTTCGGTTGTGCGGTGCTCATGAATATTATCGAGCAGGACCTGTCCTACGACATGTGGTTTTCCTTCTCAACTCAGGAGGAGCTTGGACTGAGAGGAGCTAAAACTGCCGCATACACCATTGACCCCGATTATGCTATTGCCGTCGAGGCAACGACTGCCGCTGATCTTGTCGGTGTGCCTGAAAACAAGCGTTGCTGCTATGTCGGCAAGGGTGCTGTTTTGTCCTTTATGGATAACTCAACCTTGTATGATAGCGAGTTGTACAGATCGGCTCTTAAAATTGCCGATGAAAAGGGAATCAAGGTTCAGTCTAAACAAGCCGTTGCCGGAGGAAACAACGCAGGCGCTATCCATCAATCTCGTTCGGGAGTAAAAGCCCTTACCGTATCTGCTCCTTGCAGATATCTGCATTCTCCCTCATGCGTTATTTCTAAGGATGATGTTGACTGTGTATACAAGCTCGTCCGCGAGGTTGCAACCGCAATGTGCGCCGATAGTTTATGATAAGAAGCCTATATTCAGGAGAGGAACTCAGCTTTGACGGCGCGTTAAATGTCAGAATCGGGTCATTTCTCGATTCTTACGGCGTGGACTACGACTTTGCGCGATTTTGGGTTCAGTATATCGACAGCAAGCAGACCTCATTGCTGTTTTTAATGGACGGATGCCTGACTGTGATATGCAACGCAGATGCTGATGAAGAGATAATGTCCTTCATATCAGCGCTTTCCGTCAGAAGTGTGCTGAGCAACGTGCCCCTTCAGCTTCCTAACGAAGAGTGTTTGTCTGTTTATGAGAAGGATTTTCC
>CAZDIN010000088.1:3075-5225 GCA_964505515.1 uncultured Eubacteriales bacterium
GGAAGTATACAGTCGGCTTTCCCGGTCCTTTACAATGTCGCATTTTGACGCATGGTATGTTGATATATGCCATAGAGTGCGTCACGGCGGCGCAGTCGTCTTTTGCGATGAGTATTCTGTCGCCTGTGCTGCCGTCAGCAACTCAGAGGGGTTGATTACAGGCATATGCGTAAAAGATGAATTCAGACGCATGGGACATGGAAATCGCGCATTAGAGCGCATTTCAGCACTTTCCGGGTGTGGCAAAATGTACGCTATATGTGATTCCGCAGATAATAAGATGTTTTATTCCTCCTGTGGATTTACATATTCAAACAACGTTTATCAATACATATTGGGTGACTAAATAATGGAACAGGAATTTTTTAAGATCTCGGACAGGCTCGCAGAACTTGACCGAGAAGTAATGGAAACCGTGCAGGATAGATTCGTTCAGATCGATAAGATCACAGAGTACAATCAGATAAAGATGCTTAATGCATTTATTAAAAATAATGTCAGCGAATCGCATCTGGGCATCTCAACCGGCTACGGCTACGGAGATCGCGGCAGGGAAGTGCTTGACCTTGTTTTTGCCGATGCTGTTGGAGCGGAAGCGGCTCTTGTGCGTCATAATTTTGTTTCAGGAACTCACGCGTTGACTGTCGCCTTATTCGGCGTTTTGCGTCCAGGTGACACGATGCTTTGCGTTACGGGCAGACCATACGATACACTGCTTGGCGTTCTTGGGATCAACGGCGAGTCAAGCGGCTCGCTTGCTGAGTTTGGCATTAAATATGACGAGGTTGCGTTGCTGCCGAACGGGACCGTTGACTATGACGGAATTAGATCCAAGCTGTCAAACGGCAGGTACAAAATGGTATATATCCAGCGCTCACGCGGATACAGTCTTCGCCCTTCACTTCTGGTTGAGGATATCGAGCGTATTGCATCCGTTTCTAAAGCGATATCGCCCGATTCGATCGTTATGGTGGACAACTGCTACGGCGAATTCACGCAGAAGACCGAGCCTACTCAGCACGGCGCAGATCTGATGGCAGGCTCGCTTATAAAGAATGCGGGCGGCGGAATTGCACCAACGGGCGGTTACATCGCAGGCAGGTCCGACCTTGTTGAGATGTGCTCGTATCGACTGACCGTTCCGTGCGCCGGCAGTGAGTTAGGCGCCACTCTTGGACATAACCGCGAGTTGTACATGGGTATCTTCAACTCACCTCATGTAACGGGTGAGGCACTGAAGACCGCCGTATATGCTTCATGCCTGCTCTCAAAGCTCGGTTATAAGGTTACTCCGACTTATGATGAAAAGAGGGGAGATATCATTCAGGCTGTCATCCTCGGCACAAAGGAGAAACTAATCGACTTTTGCTGCGGCATGCAGGCAGGAGCGCCTGTTGATTCTTTTGTTCGGCCTGAGCCGTGGGCGATGCCCGGTTACGACTGCGATATCATAATGGCTGCCGGCGCGTTCACTCTCGGCGCTTCGGTTGAACTTTCGGCTGATGCACCGCTGCGAGAGCCATACGCCGCATGGATGCAGGGCGGTCTGAACTTCCACAGTGCACATATGGGTGTTCTTCTTGCGGTAGACAGTATACTAAAATAAACGAACGGGTACTCGCTTGAGTACCCGTAAAATTTTTATCTGATTCTGATTCGGTCACCCGGGTAAATTACGTCAGGATTTGCAAGCGAGTTTAATTCAACAATATTATCAACAGTTGTAAAGAAGCGTTTTGCGATAGTATAAAGCGAATCACCGTATCTTACGACATACCAAAGAGGTCTTGTGCTCTGCGGTATGCGCAACACCTGCCCGACAAAAATGGTGTTCGGATCATTAAGCCTATTAGTTCTCGTAATTACGTCTACCGGAACCTGATAGAGCCTTGCAATTTCAAATAGTGTATCACCGTTTTTAACGGTATAAAATTGGTCGCCCACGATGTCATACCTCCCTTCAATTCATTATATGCTTGTCTTGAAAAGATGTTTTGACATAGGTTTTTTGAAAACAAAAAAGAGAGTTGAAGAAATCAACTCTCCCTCTGATTCATACAGCCACTAATGCAGCCATACGGATGTGGAGCTGGTAGTCGGACTCGAACCGACGACCTGCGCATTACGAATGCGCTGCTCTACCAACTGAG
>CAZDIN010000089.1:0-5094 GCA_964505515.1 uncultured Eubacteriales bacterium
TCGACGGCCACCTTATCGACTTTGACGAGGCGATCGCACGCTCTTCTATGTACAGGCCCTTCGAGCGCAAGGCGCATGAGGACACCTGCAATCTGTTAAAGGGGGTCGAGGAAAATGCCTAACATGAATCCTAAAAAGAACGAGATGCCTACCCGTGACCCTCAGGCACGCAACCGCGACTTTTTTGAGGTAACCACCGGCTACACCGCTGAGCAGGCGGCTGATGAAGCTGAGCGTTGCCTTAACTGCAAGACGATGCCCTGCGTTACGGGCTGTCCTGTCAACATACATATTCCTGAATTCATCGAGCAGATCCGTCTGGGCGACTTCGAGGCCGCATATCAGGTCATTGCGCGCTCGTCTTCTCTGCCTGCGGTCTGCGGCCGTGTTTGTCCGCAGGAGACCCAGTGCGAGAGCAAATGCGTGCGCGGCATCAAGGGCGAACCGGTCGGCATAGGCAGACTTGAGCGCTTTGTCGCCGATTGGCACAACGAGCATTGTACCGAGCGTCCGACACCTGCAGCTCCCAACGGCCACCGTGTTGCCGTTGTCGGCTCGGGCCCTGCAGGTCTTGCCTGTGCAGGCGATCTTGCACGCAAGGGCTACGCTGTCACTGTCTACGAGGCGCTTCACGTTGCAGGCGGTGTTCTAAGCTACGGAATTCCCGAATTCCGTCTGCCTAAGGCTATCGTTCAAAAGGAGATAGACACACTTAAGGCTCTCGGCGTAACCATCGAGACCAACACCGTCATCGGCAAGACCTATTCGGTCGACGAGCTGTTTGAGGACGGCTTTGAAGCGGTCTTTATCGCGTCGGGTGCAGGTCTGCCGAAGTTCATGCGCATCGAAGGCGAAAACCTCAAGGGCGTATATTCCGCCAACGAGTTCCTCACCCGCGTCAACCTGATGAAAGCCTACCGCGAGGGTGCCGACACCCCCATTCAGCACGCCAAAAAGGTTGCCGTGGTCGGCGGCGGAAACGTTGCGATGGACGCGGCACGGTGCGCCATGCGTCTTGGTGCGGAAAAGGTATACATCGTCTACCGCCGAAGCGAAGATGAGCTTCCTGCCCGTAAGGAAGAGATCGAGCACGCCAAGGAAGAGGGCATCGAGTTTAAGCTGCTCAACAATCCCGTTCGCATCATCGGCAACGAGGAGGGCTTCGTCTGCGGTATGGAATGCGTGCAGATGGAGCTTGGCGAGCCTGACGCGTCAGGCCGCCGCAGTCCTGTTGAAAAGCAGGGCAGCGAGTTCACCCTCGACGTTGACTGCGTGATAATGTCCATCGGCACCTCACCCAATCCGCTCATCAAGTCGACCACCTCGGGACTTGAAACTCAGCGTTGGGGCGGCATCGTCGCCGATGAGGACGGACGCACCAGCCGTGACAACGTTTACGCAGGCGGCGATGCGGTCACAGGCGCTGCGACCGTAATTCTCGCTATGGGCGCGGGTAAAACCGCCGCCACCGCTATCGACAAGCAGTTGTCGGGCGGTAAGGCATAAAAGTTACAATATGATTACAACGCGGAGCAAGGACTTGTCATTTGCTCCGCGTTGTGTTATGTTGAAAATGAAAAAGTTAAATTTTTACTGAGGTTTTTTGATCCTACCGTCGACTAATATAATGAAAGGGGGCGTGACATGGATCGCTTGACCGAAAGCTACCGTTCGTTTCGCAACGGCGATAAGGCTGCGTTTGACTGCCTGATGGAAGAATGTCGACAGCCCCTGATATATTATCTGTGCGGTTTGCTGAACAACGTCAACGACGCGGAGGATATTGCGATGGACGCCTTTTGCGAGCTGCTCGTCCATCCCTTGCGCTACCGTTTTCAATGCTCGATAAAAAGCTACCTCTACACCGTCGCACACAACAAAGCCGTCGATCTTCTGCGCCGCAAACGGCAGGTGGCTCCCATTGAGGAGGCGGCTCTTGTTGCCGATAAGGTGGCGCTTGAAGACGCTGTCATTGACACCGATGAAAAGCGGCGGCTGAATGATATCCTGCAGGGGCTTAACCCTGAGTACAGGGAATGCTTGCGGCTGGTCTGCCTGTGCGGGTTGAGCTACGACGAGGCCGCAGCAGTGATGAAAAAGAGCAACAAGCAGGTCAACAATTTAGTTTACCGTGCGCGGCAGGCTCTGCGCGCCGAATGGAAGGAGATGGATGCAGATGCGTGACTCAAATGAATTTCGCGACGAGGTCTACCGCCGCGCTGAAAAGCAGCGCAAGGCGGCGCGCCGACGGCTGAGTGCGGTGCTAAGCTGTGTTGCGGTCGTCGCAGTGGCAGTGGTTACGGCACACGCCTTTGCGCCGCTTACCGCGAAGGACTCCGCCAATTTTACAGCCAAAGAGTCGGTTCAGGACACCTGCGGCACGGCAGAAGAAGTTCTTCCCGAGCATTCTCAAATCAGCGCTCGATCTCTTTTGGTGCAAATAGAGCAGAACGATATTTGCATGCCCTCTGTCAGCAGTTTCGATGATCATGACAACGCTGAAGAATATTTCACCCAAACATGCGGCAAGCCTGTATCCGTTTTTTCCGACAAAGGCTTTACTGAAAAATATTTTTCCGAAGGCGGCGTTATTTTCATTATTATGCAGCCGAAAATGTCCGACTTCACAATTGACGTCGAAGAAAGCGATGACAGTGTAACGGTTAACATCAACGCGAGCTTCGATGATACCAACAGTCAGAAATATCTTCTTTGCGTCCCCTCTCCAAAGATCAACGGAAGGCCTGTTTCACTGCTTATCAACGGAATCGTATTCGATCGACCATAACATTAAAAGGAGTTGTTGAAAAATGAAAAGAATACTGTGTTTAGGATTGGCCCTCTGCCTGCTTCTCTTCAGCCTTGCGGCCTGCAGTGCGGCGGATAACGGCTCGGCGAAGGAAATCCTGCTGTACAGCCAAGACGCTCTGACAGAAGACGTCATCTCCGATTCTTCCTACGGGACGACGGGAACAGCCACAGGATCTTCTACCGCCAACGTCACCAGCCGCAAGCTCATTCGTGATGCCACGCTGACGGTTGAAACCAAGAAATTCGACGCCTTTCTGACCGCGCTCAATGAGAAGGTTGCCGAAATGGAGGGCTACATCGAGTCCTCGAGCGTCAACAACGAGAGCTACTCACGAAGCTACCGCCGAGCGACCTTTGTTGCGCGTGTTCCTGCCGACAGCCTTGACAGCTTTATTAACGCCGTAGGCGAGCTTGGCAGCATCAGCAACAAGAGCATAACCTCCAACGACGTGACGAGCGAGTACATCGACGCCGAAAGCCGCGTCGCCGCCCTCAAGACCGAACAGCAAGCACTCATGGAATTGCTGAAAACTGCGACCGACCTCGACGATATCCTTGAGATTCAGGACCGCCTGAGCGACGTCACTGCTGAGCTGGAGTCCTATCAGGCACGCATAAACAACATCGACAGCCTCGTAGCATACAGCACCGTTACCCTATCGATCCGCGAGGTCGAGCTTGACCCGACCAATGACGAGCAGGGCTTCTGGAGTGAAACGGGAACCCGCCTGATGAACAACCTGTACAGCATCGGCTCGGGCGCAAAGGCTGTCGCCATGTGGTTTATCAGCTCACTGCCCTATATCATCCTTTTTGCCTTGGTCGTACTCGCGATCTGGTTGCCCATTCGCCGCGGCGTCCGACGCAGAAAGGCTGCTAAGCAGGCTCAAGACTCCGATAAATAACCGAAAAACAACCGCATAAAAAAAACTCCTATGGCAGTTGCCATAGGAGTTTTTTATTACGCAACAAAAGTGAACTTACTTAAGCTCAACCTTAGCTCCGACTTCCTCGAACTTAGCCTTGATAGCCTCAGCGTCTTCCTTAGAAGCGCCTTCCTTCAGCTTAGCAGGAGCGCCGTCGACGAGAGCCTTAGCTTCGCCCAGACCAAGACCGGTAACCTCACGGACAACCTTGATGACCTTGATCTTCTCAGCGCCGACATCGGCAAGAACAACGTCAAACTCAGTCTTCTCCTCAGCAGCGGCAGCAGGACCGGCAGCAGGGCCGGCAACAGCAACAGCAGCGGCGGCGGATACGCCGAACTTCTCCTCGATTGCGGAAACGAGCTCAGAAAGCTCAAGAACAGTCAGTTTCTCAACTTCAGAAACCAGGGCTTCGATTTTCTCAGATGCCATTTTAACTTACCTCCAAATGTAATTTTGATTTTAATAATTATTCTGCAGCTTCAGCTGCGGGAGCCTCTCCGTCTTTTTCGGCAACAGCCTTAATGACGCGGGCAAAAGCGGCAATAGGTGCGTTGAGCACGTTTGCCACGGTAGCAAGCAGTACCTCTCTCGAGGGCAGCTTTGCCAGAGCGTTGAGCTTATCAAGCTCCATGATCTCGCCGTCAAGGAATCCTCCCTTAACGGTGAAATTGCTGTGGTCGTCAGCGAACTTGCAAAGAATACGTGCAGCAGCAACATAATCGTCTGCGCTGGTGGCGATAGCAGTAGTACCGCTCAGGACATTGTCCAGACCGGCCAACGAGGTACCGTCGATAGCAAGGTGGAGCAGAGTGTTCTTAATAACAGTGTACTGAACACCGGCCTCACGAAGCTCCTTACGCAGTTTGGTATCGTCGGCAACGTTGATTCCCTCATAGCTGACAACAACACCTGCGATAGCGCTGTCCAAGCGAGCCTTCAGGTCAGCGACCTGTTGCTTCTTTGCGTCCAGAACCTTCTGACTGGGCATTTATATTTCACCTCCGTTGCAAAAAAGATGCCTGTCCCCGACGGGAACAGGCATCTGACGCAACATAAATAAAATGTCAAAATCAAATTCCTCTTCCTCGGCGGGCGGAACGAGTCCATTACGCCGCAAGCGGCACCCGCTGTCTTCGGTCAAGAACAGCATTTTGGATTATAGCACAAACCTTGGGCTTTGTCAAGCGGCAATTAACCAACCTTGTTCGGATTGACCTTGATGCCGGGGCCCATGGTAGTTGCAACTACGCAAGAACGGACATACTGACCCTTAGCGGACGCCGGCTTTGCCTTAATGATGGCGCCAAGCAAGGTGTCAAAGTTCTCCTGCAGCTTCTCAGCGCCGAAGGAGACC
>CAZDIN010000090.1:0-5075 GCA_964505515.1 uncultured Eubacteriales bacterium
AAGTATTCCCAAAATATATTGCAGAACAACCATTGTTTTACCTCCGTGTTCTTAATCTCAAAAAGACGCTTGGTCTATGATAACACATTGACTTTCAAAAATCAAGTGTTTTCTTTAAGAATTTATTGTTTATTTTCGTTTGACTTACAGTGAGTACACATTGTAAAGGTGCTTATTATATTCCCCGACGTGTCCGCCGTATCTTTGATAAAGCCAAACATAACAAATTCAGCCTTCGGAGCCTTTTCTCCAAGCTGACAATATAATACTCCCCTGTTTACTCCGTAATTCATTACGCCGCGTGATATTAAATCGCACAAAAAGTGATCCTGCTTTGGATAAACGACTGACAGAAGGGTGAGTTCACCGTTTATAAGCTGAAACACCGCAGAGCCAACTGTTTCTCCGTTTTCAGTTGCGATCATAGCCATTGCGCCTTCACACATATCGATCTCATGCTCTCCAAACAGAGCAACGATCTCATCTTCGCTTTGTACCGGCTTTACGTTTACCACCGCTTGCATCTCCTTGATCCTGACCGTATTCTGTCTTTGTTGCAGATATTATCAGACGCTTGACCTCCTGCTCAGTAAGCTCACGCCACTTACCCTGCTGCAGCATGCCGAGCTTAAGCGTATCAACCGCAACGCGTTTAAGTCGAGTGACCTCTAATCCAACCGCCTCGCACATTCGCCTTATCTCGCGGTTTCTGCCCTCATGAAGAACAAAACGCAAAACAACACGCGCATCATCCTTTTCAATGATCTCGACTGTGCAGGGTGCAGTTTTACGACCGTCAAGCATTATTCCGCTCATCAGGTCACTGAGCATATCATCGGTAACAGGCGGACGAACGGTAACGCGATAGGTCTTTGACACCTCAGAACGCGGATGCATCATTCTGTTAGAGAAATCACCGTCGTTGGTCATCAAAAGCAGGCCTTCGGAATCGCGGTCGAGCCTACCGACAGGATAGACCTTTACAGGAGCGTCCTTTACAAGATCGGCTACACAGCGTCTTCCCTGTTCGTCGGACATGGTCGTAACAAATCCGCGAGGTTTATGAAGCATCAGGTAAACCTTTTCCTTAACATGACGGACGGGCTTACCGTGAACTGTAACCCTATCCTTATGGGGATCCACCTTATCTCCAAGCTGTGCAACCCTGCCGTTTACCTTTACAACGCGCGAAATAATAAGCTCTTCCGACTTTCTGCGTGAAGCAACGCCGCATTCAGATAAATATTTTTGCAACCGCATTTCGTTTGCCATGGTCTTCCTCACTTTGCGCCGAGCAATCGGCATATCCAATATATATAGTCTTTATCGACAGTACTTTTGTCGTTTTCTACAGTATGAGCGGCTAATATCTCGGCCTCAGCCAAAACAGTGTCTCCCAAGCGGTAGATAACCACGCCGACAGGCTCGTCAGCCTGAATGGGAGCAAATACCGACGGGGATAACTCGATCTCGCTTGTGACCTTATCAAAATCCTCAGGCAGCAGCGAAACTGACACCGTATCGGTCTTTAGCGAAAGTTTGCCTTGCTGACCTCCCAAAACCTTTGCTTCAGGCAGGTCGGGTGTTGCCAGGTCGCGAGTTTCCAACTGACGAAGCCCGAAATCAAGCAACGATTCGTGATCGGTCCAATCGTCTGAAGCGTTGAGAGTTACAACCACTACACCTGCTCCGTCTTTAACAGCACTGCTAACTAAGCATCGTCCCGACTTCTTCGTAAAGCCCGTTTTTACTCCGTCACAATAAGGATAATATGCCAGAAGCTTATTATGATTAGTCAGAGTTCTTTTATAAGGCGGATTGCCGTATTCAAGGCGCGCTGTACGGCTTGACACCGCTTTAGCAAACTCTTCATTTTTCAGCGCCTCACACGCCAACAACGCCATATCATAGGCGGTAGAATAATGCTCCTCGTCATCAAGGCCGGACGGTGTAACGAAATGGGTGTTTTTCATACCGATACGCTCGGCACGCTCATTCATCATTACCGCAAAGGCTTCAATAGAACCTGCAATCAAAATTGCAGTTGAGTTTGCGGCGTCGTTTCCTGAGGCAAGCATCATTCCGTACAGCAGATCACGATAATGAACCGTGTCACCTGCCATAAGTCCCATTGACGAGCCTTCGACGGTAACCATTTCTTTTGTGACTACAGCCGTCTCATCAAGATCGCAATTCTCACACAAAAGCAGTGCAGTCATGATCTTCGTCGTGCTTGCCATACTTGCTCGCTCATTCTCGCGCAAACCGCCTATGATCCTGCCCGAAACACGCTCAACCACAACTGCGTGTTGAGCTGATACTTCAGGCATCAACTCAACGGCGTTAGCTTTTATGCAACATAAATTTACAACCGTTAAAACAGTAAGCAATAATGAGATCAGCTTCTTCATATCAACACCGCCTTTATAATAAGGCGGTAAATGCCGCCTGCAAAATTTTATGCAGGAAGAACTCTTAACTTGCTTTTATTGGGCTATTTCTTTATCCTTTTTGAACAATTCGCTGATGCGGTCAATGAGATCGGGCACCATCGAAATGGCCTTATCAGCGGCATCAGGATGAGCATTTATCTGGAGCAGACGCACGTCTGTGCCTTTAACAACGATAAACGCTGCAGGAGAAATCGTCACTCCTGCACCTGAACCGCCTGCAAAGCAACCCGACTGAGATCTACTCGGCAGATCGGAACCGCCCGAAGCAAAGCCAAAGGACAGCTTCGAAACCGGAAGGATCGTGATATCATTCGGCAGACTGATAGGATCACCGACAATAGTGTCGGCATCGACCATAGCGCGAATCTTATCCATAGTTACGTCCATGATTCCCTTGATAGCGTTCTCACTCATTTGATACACCCTCTTCTATGTTTTCTGTTTCGGCAGTATTTGACTCGGTTTCTTCCTTTTTGGGCAAGGGCGGAAGGTCCTCTAAGCTGCTAAGCTCAAAGCAACGTAAAAACTGCTTTGTGGTACCGTAGATAAGCGGTCTACCCGGAAGTTCAAGGCGGCCCTTTTCTTCGATCAAGCCCTTTTCAACCAAGGATGACACGACGCCGGAGCAGTCCACACCTCTGACCTGCTCGACAAACGACTTTGTAACAGGCTGATTATAGGCAACCACCGCCAAAACTTCAAAGGCTGCGGATGAAAGAGGCGTGTTGCGCAGTATCTCAAGCATTTTGCGTATATCGGGCGCAAACTTATGGAGAGTTGTCATCTGCCAACAGTCATCCAGCGCGACAATTGAAAGCGCGCTTTCATTCTTTTTATAAATGTCATTAAGCTGTGCCACAGCCTCTTGAGCTTCCTTTTCTGTACAGGACAGTATCTCACATATCTTGGAACGTAAAAGCGGTTCGCCCGACGCAAATATCAGCGCCTCGACCGATTGACGCAACGACGAATCACTCATGAACTTCCTCCTTACTGTAGACCGACACGGTCATGTTATCCTTATCACCGCTGACGTGAACGCGCTTGGCTTTAACAAGCTCTAAGACGGCAAGAAAGGTTGCTACAAGCTCACTTCTGCTCTCGGCATGGTCGAACAGCGAATGGAATTTTATCTTACTTTTGGCGCGTAATCCGCGCAAAATATGGACTACCCTGCTTGATACAGAGACGATCTTTTTGGCAACTAACGGCGTGAACGACTCAACAGGCGGCGGCAACTTTCTCATTCCGCGACCCACCGCTGAGAAATACGCTTCAACAAGCTCGTCAGGCGCGTGGGTGCGTTTATACAGCTTGTCCGCCTCGATCCTCATCGGGCCACGGACAAAGCGCCGGAAACCGTCCGTCATGGTGGACAGCTTAGCCGCCATTTCCTTGCAGACCTGATACTCAAGCAATTCTCCCGTTAGCTCCTTTTTGAGCTGCTCACCCTCGTCATGCTTCGGCAACAGCATCACGGTCTTGATATAAACGAGACGGGCCGCCATCTCAAGAAACTCGCTTGCGATCTCCATTCGATCTTCCTTCATGGTTTCGATCTGTACCATGTACTGATCGAGCAACTCGGTGACATTTATATCATAGATATTCAGTTTATTCTTGGAGATAAGGGACAGCAAGAGATCAAGCGGACCCTCAAACATCTCCAGCTTATAGGATATTACTTCCATACCTTTTTACCTTCAAATAAAGAGATAAAACAATTTATCAATAATAAATGAGCAAGCATTCAATAAAGCGTCAGCTATATACTGCGTAGGAATACTTAAAAGGTTTGTAGCAGCCAGCAACAATACAATGTAGTAAATGTATCTCTCGTACTGTTGGATACGGTAGTACAACCTGTCAGGCAGAACGGCGAACAGTATTCTCGAGCCGTCCATAGGCGGCAACGGGATAAGGTTAAACGCGGCAAGAGTAATATTGATATATCCTACATAGAAGAAAAAGAAGTTAATGAAGTAGAAGGCGTCAATACCGTATCTGTAAAGCAGCAGTCTGCTAAGCTCAGACAAAATGAAGCAGACGAATGCAACAATGAAATTCGCCAGAGGGCCGGCAATTCCTACGATAGCCATATCGCGCTTAGGACGGTTAAAATTGCGCTGATCGACGGGAACGGGCTTCGCAAAACCAAATCCAAACAGTATGATAAGAACAGCACCGACCCAGTCAATATGCGCAAAAGGATTTAACGTCAGTCGTCCGTGGTACTTGGCAGTCCTATCCCCTAACTTATAGGCGGCAAAGGCGTGCGCCCACTCATGAACAGGCATGGTGCAAAAGATAACAAACAGCGACGAGAGAACGCCGATAAGCAAGTTTGCAAAAGAAACCGACTGCGTCGGGTCGAATATGCTATAGATCAAACTTAAAAGCATAGTAATCTCCTTAATCAATTCTTACTTTATTATAATAGATACGAATAAAACTTTCAAGTGGATTTACATTATTACTTAAAAGAAGTTGCTGCTCTTGGATTTTTGTCAATGAAGAACAAAGATAATCAGTCAGACAAAAAAAGAAAACCACAAAATTGTGGTTTTCTTTTTTGGAGCGGATTACGAGGCTCGAACTCGCTACCTCCACCTTGGCAAGGTG
>CAZDIN010000091.1:0-3516 GCA_964505515.1 uncultured Eubacteriales bacterium
ACCTCATGAGTCGCAGAAGGCTCAAACCGCCCTTGGAATACCCAAGCGCAGGCAGTGTTTTTAAGCGTCCGCAGGGGTATTATGCCGCCGCATTGATCGAGGAGTGCGGACTGAAGGGCTGCTCGGTAGGCGGCGCTCAGGTCAGTGAAAAGCATTCGGGATTTATAATCAACACGGGTGATGCGACCTGCTTTGACCTTAAACGCCTGATAGAAAAGATCAAACAGGAAGTGTTTATGACACACGGCGTGACACTTGAATGTGAGATCAAGATCATAGGAGAATAAGAATGAGATTTCTGATCGTTACAGGAATGTCCGGCTCGGGAAAGTCACGGGCTATGGATGCCTTGGAGGATATCGGATATTACTGTGTGGATAACGTTCCGCCTTCCTTGCTTAAGGAATTTACCAACCTGTTTCTTAAAACAAATGCAACGGCTGATAAGGTCGCCTTTGGAGTGGATATAAGAAGCGGCGAGTTCTATTCCCAACTTGGAGCCGAGCTGCGTGCGCTTCGTGAAGGCGATATCAACTGTCAGGTGCTGTTTTTGGATGCCGAGGATAACGTGCTTTTAAGCCGCTACAAAGAAACACGCCGCAAGCATCCTCTGCTTGACAGCTGCAGCGGTATCCTCATCGACGCAATAGCGTCAGAGCGTACCCTTATTACGCCGATACGAGATCTCGCGGAATTTTTCCTCGACACATCCCACATGTCGCCTGCTGAACTTAAGGAACAGATAGGCAACATGTTCCTACATAAGCCCAAGTACGGACTTAATATCCTATGCGTGTCCTACGGAACAAAGCACGGAAGCTTTACCTATGCCGACTGCTGCTTTGATGTCAGATGTTTGCCTAACCCATTTTACATCAAGGAGCTGAAAAATAAAACGGGCCTTGATGACGAGGTCTATAACTACGTCTTCGGCAGCGAAGAGGCGTGCAGCATTCTTGACAAGATAAAGGATCTGCTCGATTACACCCTGCCTTTATACATCAAAGAGGGGAAATCTCAGATAGTGATCGCCTTTGGCTGTACGGGCGGAAATCACCGCTCGGTGTCATTTGCCCGCGCGATATCTGAACACTTGATCAAAGAAGGATATAACGTCACCGTTAACCACCGTGATATAAATAAATAACGTCGTTTAAGTTGACCGTTTGGAGAGAGATCATGTCTTTTTGTAATGAAGTAAAGTCGGAACTTGCTGTTATAAAAACACATAAGTGCTGTCTTCGTGCCATCGGCATGGGGCTGAGCGTTGCCCTCAGGGCTCTGTCGGATTCGCGCGCTGTTTTGCGCACCGAGCAGGCGGACACCGCTGTGCTTGCCGCTTCAAGACTGTCCCGACTTTACGGCCAGGAATGTGAAACAAAGGTATCCGCAAACGGAAAGCTGTATACTGTAACACTTCGGTCGCAGGATGTTTGCGACAGTCTGAAATCAGGGCGGATAATAGATCGATCACTGCTTAATAAGCCCTGCTGTGTCGGCGCGTTTATAAGGGGCGTGTTTTTGTCCTGCGGACATATGGTCGACCCGAGGAAAAACTATCGGCTCGACTTTTTGATGCCTGATGAAAGCTCTGCCGATCTGCTTTGGGAGATGCTTGTAAATAATGGATTTACGCCCAAACGCTCGCAAAGACGCGATTCGTCGGTCTGCGTCTATTTCATTGACAGCACCTCGATAGAGGATCTGCTGACCTTTATGGGTGCGATAAACTCCACATTGACCCTTATGGAGATAAAGGTCGAGAAGAATTACACAAACGCATTAAACCGACGCGGCAATTTTGACACCGCTAACTATGTCAAGACCTACGCCTTTGCGCAGTCGCAGATCGAGGCGATCGAGCGGCTTAAGAAGAGCGGAAGATTCAACGAGTTGACAGATGAGCTGCGAGAGATCGCGAACCTGAGGTTAGAGCATACCGACGCAACCCTCAATGAGTTGGCGGCGCTTTCTCATTTGGGACGCTCGACCGTCGACCGCAGGCTCAGAAAGATAATGCAACTGTCCGAAGAAAAATAACACTCGGAGGTAACAATGGGATTCGTACATCTGCACACTCATACAGAGTACAGCCTGCTCGATGGCGCATGCCGTATCGGGCAGTTGGTCAATGCGGTCAAAAATCAGGGACAAGACGCTATAGCTATCACTGACCACGGTGTTATGTATGGCGCTGTTTCCTTTTATAAGGCCGCAAAGAAGGTGGGCATCAAGCCTATCATCGGGTGTGAGGTGTATGTCGCAAAGCGTTCCCGCTTTGACAAGGTGAAGGAGCTGGACGGCGAGTACTATCACCTTGTGCTTTTGTGCGAGAATGAAACGGGCTACAAAAATCTCATCAAGCTCGTTTCCTATGCCTTTACAGAGGGATTTTATTTTAAGCCGAGGGTCGACCTTGAGCTGCTTGAACGCTACCATGAAGGGCTTATAGCGCTGTCGGGCTGCCTTGCAGGTCATGTTGCAAAGGAACTTTCGCGCTCCGATTTTGACGCCGCGAAGGAAGCAGCGCTTCGTTACGAGGCTATCTTCGGTAAGGGCAATTTCTACCTTGAGATTCAAAATCACGGCATTGAGGAGCAACTGCGAATTTTGCCCTTGTTCCGCCGGCTTTCGCAGGAAACGGGCATCGAGTTGGTAGCCACCAACGACGCCCACTACATCAATAAGGACGACAGCGAGATCCAAAAGCTGCTCGTCTGCATCAACACAAATACAAAGCTTAACGAAGATAATCCTATCGCACTTCCGACGCCTGAATTTTATATTAAATCGGAAGAAGAGATGCGTACGGCCTTCCCCGATTTCACAGACGCAATTGAAAACACAGAAAAGATCGCAAAACGTTGCAACCTTGAGTTCGAGTTCGGCAATACCGTTTTGCCCGATTTCGACATAGGCGAGTGCGACCATGAGAAACATCTGCGCGATATGTGCTATGCAGGCGCAAAAAGGCGTTTTGGCGAAATCACCGACGAGATAAGTGAACGGCTTGACAGCGAACTCGGTGTCATCGCCTCAATGGGCTTTACCGACTATTTTCTCATCGTTCAGGACTTCGTAAACTTCGCAAAGATCAATGACATCCCCGTAGGTCCCGGACGTGGCTCGGGTGCAGGAAGCCTTTGCGCCTATTGCATCGGAATTACCGATATCGACCCATTGAAATATGACCTGCTTTTCGAGCGGTTTTTGAATCCTGAACGTGTTTCAATGCCCGACTTTGATATAGACTTCGGTCATACAAGACGGCAGGAGGTCATTGACTATGTCGTGCGCAAATACGGTGCTGACCATGTAGCGCAGATAGTAACCTTCGGTACCCTTGCCGCACATGCCGCACTGCGCGACGTTGGGCGCGTTTTGGGTATGAGCTATTCGAAGCTTGACGCGGTTGCCGCATTGTTGCCGAATGAGTTTAACCTGACCCTCGCCGACGCGGTCGAGCAATCGGCAAAGCTTCGTGAGCAGATGAAGATCGATCCTGAGGTCGCACGC
>CAZDIN010000091.1:3526-4931 GCA_964505515.1 uncultured Eubacteriales bacterium
AATGCGTATCGAGGGTATGCCGCGTCACCCTTCAAAGCATGCTGCGGCCGTGGTGATCACACGCGACAGAGTTTTTGACTATGTCCCGATGGCGCTCAACGACGATTCAGTCGTCACCCAGTACACAATGGGTGACCTTGAGCAGTTGGGTCTGCTTAAAATGGATTTTCTGGGCTTACGCAATCTTACCATACTTGACGACGCGGTTAAAATGATCCGTCAAAAAGATCCGGATTTCTCTATCGAGAACATTCCGCTTGACGACCCCAAAACCTTCAAAATGTTCAGCGAGGGTCGAACCGAAGGAGTGTTTCAGTTTGAGTCAAAGGGCTTGCGCTCGGTACTTACACAGTTAAAGCCTGACAGGATAGAGGACCTTATCGCTGTGACCTCGCTCTACAGACCGGGGCCGATGGATTCTATTCCGAAATACCTTGAGGGCCGCCGTAACCCTGCAAACATCAAGTACGTCACCCCTGAGCTTGAGCCGATACTGAAGGTCACCAACGGATGTATCGTCTATCAGGAACAGGTCATGCGCATTTTTCAGGAGCTTGCGGGGTATTCGCTCGGCAGGGCTGATATCGTGCGTCGTGCGATGGCGAAAAAGAAACACTCTGTCATGGAAAGCGAGCGGCATGCCTTTATTTACGGCGACAATGACTGCGACGGTGCGATAAAGCGCGGGATCTCAGAGGAAAAGGCAGGGGCTATCTTCGACGAGATGTCCTCCTTCGCTTCCTACGCATTTAATAAATCACACGCTGCAGCCTACGCGCATGTTGCCTTCTATACAGCCTATCTGAAATGTCATTATCGCAAGGAATACTTTGCCGCACTGCTTACCAGCGTGCTGGACAACCCTGCTAAAGTTTCAAAATATCTTGAGGAATGCCGCGCCGAATCGATACAGGTGCTTCTGCCTGATGTAAACGGTTCTGCAGGCGGATTTACGGTAGACGCAGGCAGGATACGCTTCGGACTTCAGGCGGTCAAGAATCTCGGCATGAGCCTGATCTCCTCCTTGGTCAACGAGAGAAACAGAAACGGAGAGTTCAAAGGGCTATATGATTTCTGCCTGAGAATGTACGGCAGGGATTTCAACAAACGCGCGGTCGAGACCCTTATAAAGTGCGGCGCGTTTGATTCTCTTCATCCCAACCGACGTGAGCTGTTTTCAGCACTTGACGCAGTTTTCAGTGCGGTGGCAGAGGAGAAGCAGAGGGAGTCAAACGGTCAGGTCGGCTTTTTCGATGCCGATTCGGTCGGAAAGAAGATGACAGACGAGGATTTCCTCAGACCGTGTGAGGATTTCACCGAGAATGAACGGCTGGACTTTGAGGTTGAATATACAGGCTTTTATCTTACGGTAAATTCCTTTGATAAATACGCCGCCGCTAAGAAT
>CAZDIN010000092.1:0-894 GCA_964505515.1 uncultured Eubacteriales bacterium
TTGCATGTGTTCGCAACCCGTCCGTGGTGACGTTGCGAAACGGCGTAGAGGGTCGCCATGCGGATGCGCGGCGGCAGGTTAACAAGGCTTTGTGTCTGCAGTTCAAAGGGTATGCTGTTTTTAAGCCCTTCAAGAGCATCCTTGATATTGACGACGAAGTGCCTTATTCCAAGGTGGTCTACCAGCAGCTGCGCCATGTCGATATCGTGCTGTTCGCCGCAGGGCATCAGCACACCGATGACCCTATCCTTGCCAAGTGCTTCAACGCAAAGCGCCGCTACGATCGAGCTATCCTTTCCGCCCGAAATGCCGACGACCGCATTACAGCCCTTTCCGTTCTTCTCAAAAAAGTCACGGATCCACTCAACGCATTCATCCTTGACCCTTACGGCATCAAACATCTGAAAACCCTCCGCTTTCATTCAATATCCTGATGCTATTATACCACCCTTTGCTTTGACTTTCAATTGTCTGAGAAAAGATTTTTGTTATATGCTTCCTACAGGAATAACAACCGTTCGATCGGCTTCAAGCTGTTCGCCGGATAATGCGTTAAGCTCTGCGATGGCTTCAACAGACGTGTTGTAATTTTTAGCAATATCCCAGAGCCGCTCGCCTGCGCCTGCGCGATAGATCACTACAGATGAGTTGCTGTATTTACTGACAAGCTTATCGCCAAGCTCGGCCTCGGTAATAACGTCACACACCGAGCGTTCGATAAGGTCAGCGCGAACATTCAGCTCGGACTTGATCTCAAGGTCTCCCCTGCCGAGCGAATATACCACGTTCGTCGGCGTCAGGCTGCACTGACAGTCACCGTCGGCTGCATTCTCGGGAATATCTTTGGTAAACTCGAACTCCACACTCCGCTCGAAATACAAAGCCTCTGACGAG
>CAZDIN010000092.1:904-3777 GCA_964505515.1 uncultured Eubacteriales bacterium
GGCGTGCCTATTGAATAATGAGCCTAGGAGTTACTAATCACTGGCGAGGGTGCCGCCCGTGCAGTGTACCGAGCCAAGCTCGACATCGTTCCACACGTCAAGCACCTTGTCGATGTTCTCGACGGGAAGGTCAAGACGCTTTGTAACAAGACAGGGCTCGTTTACACTGTGCGCGACCCTTTCAAATGTCAAGGGTTCGCGTCCCAATTCGAGCTTACACTCGGTCGAATAGGCATCGGTAAGATAGGGTATCTGCGCGTTGCAGTAGGCTGTGACCGAGAGGTACAGCTTTGCGCCAACCATTGCCTTGCGCAGCATGCCGCTCATATCGGTATGGGGCCGCACCTCGCATCCGATGACCGACGCATCGACCGAGCAGGTACAGTTTTCGTTAAGTCCAACGATGTCGAAGATCTGACTGAAGGGGAAGCTCTCGGTTGCCGAACAGCAGCCGCCGTCCTCCTCCCCTATGTAAAGCACCTTGATGCGCATTTCGCCCTTTACGACCACCTTGTTGCCTATCATTTTGGTGTCATTTATCAAAACGCGGCTGTCGGTGCGCAGAATACTGCGTATCGACTCACTTGAATCGGCGACCGACATTTCGTCGCTGACTATAAGATACTTCTCATCAAAGCCGACCAAAGTCGAGGTCGGGCGGCTTCCTCTTAGCTGACGGACGGTCGGCTCGTCGATGTCTGTGACGATATCCATCGGCACACAGGCTTTCACGCAGACCTGTATTGCGAGAGAGCAGTGAACATCCACCCTCCGCTCGCTTATCGCCTTGCTGTTCATGTAACTGACCTTTATGTTCACCTGCGACACCGCCTCATCGACGGACGACGGCAGCTCAAAGTCGTGGGCGAAGGCTTCGACGTGGTCATAGCTTTTTATGCAGCCGTCCCTATCGACATAGCAGACCGATATGGCGACCTCTCCCTCGACGCAAAACATATCCCCCTTGACCGTTTTTGAGATAACGTAGGGCCTGACGCGGCATTTTAGCAGGCGTTTAACGTCACTGCAGGAGTCGGGCAGGGTCACGGTTGCGTCAATAGGTTGCTCGGAGGTCTGCTTGAGCATAGGAACGCTGATGCGTACGGTTTGTCTGGTATATTTACAGTCCATTGTGGCACACTCCTAACCTTTCTGATTACTAAACTATATGACAAGGTGCAGGCCGCTATGCCTGTTTGACCATGCTTTTTATAGTTCTTTTGTGTAAAATTCGGATCGATTGCGGATAATATTGGTGCAGTTCGATAAATTTACGGGGACAGCTCCGTTTTTGCTTGAAAAGGTTTCCTTTTTCTGCTAATATTACTCTGCTTTATAATGTAGGAGGTTACTGTATGTTCGCATTGTTGGCGTTCCTGCCGATTCTGTTTTGCGTCATTGTTATGGCGGCATTTAACTGGCCCGCAAAGGTTGCGTTACCTGTGTCTTGGTCGATCGCCTGTGTGTTCGGCTTTTTCTTCTGGAAGATGGACATAGTTTCGCTGATAGCATACTCGGTCTCGGGACTGCTTAACTCCCTTGACGTGCTCATCATAGTCATCGGCGCCATTCTCGTTATGAACACACTAAAGAGGTCGGGCGGCATGTCGACCATCAACAACGGCTTCAAAATGGTCAGCAAGGACGCGCGCATACAGGCCATTATAATCGGCTTTATGTTCTGTTCTTTTATTGAAGGAGCCGCAGGCTTCGGTACCCCCGCGGCGTTGGCAGGTCCCCTGCTCGTAAGTCTTGGTTTTCCGCCTGTTGCCGCCGCAACCGTTGCTCTTATCTGCGACAGCACCGCCGTCTCCTTCGGCGCTATCGGCACCCCTGTTGCACAGGCTGTTCTGTGCCTTGGGCCAGAGGTCGCCACCGAGGACTACACCGCTTCGCTTTCAATTTGGACTGCCATTCCGCACGCCGTCGTCGGCGTATTCGTGCCATTTATGGCGGTTGCATTTATGTGCAAATTCTTCGGCAAGGAGCGCTCCTTTAAGCCTGCGCTTGAGGTGTTGCCCTTCGCGATCTTTGCAGGACTATGCTTTACTCTGCCTTACACATTGGTTGCGGCAGTATTCGGATACGAGTTCCCTGCCATTCTCGGCGCTCTCTTCGGGCTGCCGATAACCGTTATTGCCGCAAGAAAAGGCTTCCTTGTTCCGAAAACGACATGGGACTTCGGCAGCGAGAGCGAATGGGACCCGTCGTGGAGGTCGACCGTCACACCCGAGCCGCCCAAAGAATCGAACATGTCTTTAATTCGCGCGTGGGTGCCCTATGTCATAATCGCAATACTGCTCGTTATTACGCGCATCCCTGCGTTCGGACTCAAGCAGTTTTTGCAGAGTGATTGGTTCACCGTCCGTTTCCCTGAGGTGTTTGGGGTCGAGAATACGGCATATACGCTTAAGTGGGGCTTCCTGCCGGGAACGTTTTTCGTGCTCGTTGCCATCGCCACGATATTCATTCACAAGATGAGCAAAAACGAGGTCAAGACCGCCTTGCTCGATTCTATCAAGCAGGTCGGCGGCGCCGCTATCGCAATAATCTTCGGGCTGGCGCTTGTGCAGATCATGAGGTATTCGGGAAGCAACGATGTCAACGGCGAAGGCATGAAGAGCATGATATTCTATATGGCTGAGGAGCTTTCAAAGGTCGGCAAGGGGCTTTATATCATTTTCAGCCCCCTTATCGGCGTGCTTGGCTCGTTCGTGTCGGGGTCAAACACTGTGTCTGTCACCCTCTTTACAAATCTGCAGTATCAGTCGGCGACCAATCTCGATCTGAACACCGTTCTTATCGTTGCCATGCACATCATCGGCGGCGCCATCGGCAACATGATATGCGTAAACAATACAGTTGCGGCGTGT
>CAZDIN010000092.1:3787-4911 GCA_964505515.1 uncultured Eubacteriales bacterium
AGAGGGTAAGATAATCAGGATAAACCTCATCCCAACGGTCATATACACCGTAGCGGTCATAATCGTTATCGCAATCGCTATGGCGCTTGGCGTCAAGGCGTAAGTTGATATAAGAAACGTATGAGAAAAGCGCACCTGTTAATTCAGGTGCGCTTTTGGATATTATGAATCATGCCTCGAAAGTTAAACGAGCTTCTATTTGTTTTTTCCATTCTTTGTTATGAGAAACCACTATTACAAAGGTCGAATTATCAGCGGTATCGACAACTATCTGATTTTTCTTAGCAATTACTGATTTAATAGTGTTTGCAGGTATGGTTAGTTTGTTCCGTGAAACATTTATCTTATGTGGATAAAATTCAAGTCCGAAATCAGTGAAAAACAGCCAGCCACCATTACCCTGCCAAGTGGCTCTGCCGTCACATATGATATTCCTTTGCCGTACTATTTCCTCACGTTTATCATCAAACTTCTTTTCCTGATATCTGCAAGATACATACGTCGCACCCGTGAACAAACTACCGTTGATCAATCCTAACACAATTCCTTTAACTAAGCTTTGATCCATTAACCCATAAAGCAATCCCATTATACTTCCATATATAAAAAGCATGGATAAATATTCCTTTGTTCCGTTTCTAAATGTCATAGCTGTTTCCTCCCTATAAAATCAATCAATATTAACCTTTGTTTCGGATGTTTATCATCTTCTCTACCGTTTTTAAGATAGTTTCTTCATCTGCGCCCAAATCGGCCATCAAGCAGTCGATTGCACACAGGGCCTCTGTTGCACCAAGATCATCATGGCAAAACTTTCCGTCCAAATCATATTCTTTTCCGTCAACTATGATTTCACGGCAATAGTCATAGTCTGCGAACTGAAAGCTGTCAAATTTATTAATGCCGAGTTCTTTCAGAATAACATAGTAATTGTCAACAAGTTCGTTATACAAATCAGATTCAGACATAGGCTCGAAAGAAAGGGTTTCTAATTTTGAAAACACATCTCCAAATAATTCTGTCAAAATCTTGCCGCCCTCTTTTAATATCTCCTTATCTTCATCACAGACCCTGTCAACTGACTCGCTTTTCATTTTTTCAGCAGGCTCATAAAATTTTGTAAG
>CAZDIN010000093.1:0-4783 GCA_964505515.1 uncultured Eubacteriales bacterium
TCGGTACGGGAATCACACCCGTTCAGCAAACGCTCGTGGACTTTACCACCGGTGGAGACTTTCACTCCGCCCTGAAGACAGCATATTAAACTTTATTAAATAGTATTACTTATTGTTAAGGGCCCTTTCAAGCCAGATAGTGCCGATATCCATCGCGTTGTAAAGACCGAACTTCTCGCTCTTTTTAACAATGCGCTCACGCGGTCTGAGGTCACTGTCGGTGTTCAGCAACTGGACCAAGACCTTATCGGCGATCTCAAGGTCGCCCTCCTTCTTAGTCGTCATGATCTGTAACAGGATCACATACTTTTCGGACATATCACCGTAATAAATTTCGTTTCCCTTACGGACAAGGGGACGGCCTTTATAGGTAAGGAATTCCTTTTCGTTAGCCATAGGTAAACCTCCAAATTCGGATGCGGCGGGCATTCCCGACCGACTAATTATAACACACTGCCAACCTAAAGTCAAGTCTATTGCTATTTGCAGGTGTTTTTGCGAAAATCAAGATAATCCTGCAGTATTATGCAGGCGGCCTCAGCGTCGACTGCGGCCTTTCTTTTTGCACCTCTGACGTTGTTTGAGTTAAGGGTAGTATAGGCGGAAATCGTCGTGCAACGCTCATCCCAAAGCACAGTCTTTAATCCGCTTGCCTCTTCGATCAGCGCGGCAATGTTCGCACAGGTTTCCGCGCGATCGCCAATCGAGCCGTTCATGTTTTTAGGATACCCGACAACGATCAGCTCAGCCTTATTCTCAGCGGCAATCGATGATATTTTCTCAACCAATCGTTCGGTTTTTCGCTCATGGATGACTGTGCGCGGAAAGGCGTATACCTCCCCTGCATCACTTACGGCGACACCCGTCCGTACAAGACCGAGATCAACCGACATTATTATCATCATCTATCCCCTTTTTCGACTACATTACGTCAGGCGCATCGATGTTCAGCATATGCAGCACATTCTTGATTACGCTCCGCACCTGCACGCAGAGGAAAAGTCGTGCATACATAAGCTTTTCATCATCGCATTTGACGCGACAGGAATTGTAATAACGGTGGAACTGGGTCGCAAGCTCAATAACGAAGCGTGTGATCTTAGAGGGGTCATACTGCTTTGCAGCCGAAACTATCTCCTCTTCAAGCGATGAAAGCTGACGAATGATATCCCTTTCGGCCGGCTCGGTCAGGCAGTTAAGATCGTCCGTGCTTACAGAGCGATATTCAACCGACTCAGCCGCAAGATTTTTGATAATGCTGCAGATACGCGCATGCGCATACTGAACATAATAAACAGGGTTTTGAGAGGACTGCTCAACTGCAAGGTCGAGGTCAAATTCAAGATGACTGTTAGGCTCACGCAGATTAAAGAACAAACGCGCCGCATCGATCGGCACCTCGTCAAGCAGGGTCTCAAGGGTGACCGCCTTACCCGAACGCTTGGACAGCTTATAGGTTTCGCCGTTCTTGATAAGACGCACCATCTGCATGATAACGACGTTAAGGCGGTCAGGATCAACTCCAAGCGCCTGCAAAGCCGCTTTCATGCGAGGAACATATCCATGATGGTCCGCACCTAAAATGTCGATAGCGATGTCAAATTTACGCTCCTCAAGCTTATTGTAGTGGTAAGCAATATCGGGCACGAAGTAGGTCGGCACACCGTTTGCACGCACAAGCACGCGATCCTTATCCTCGCCGAAATCGGTTGACCTAAACCAGAGCGCACCCTCGAGTTCATAGGTATGACCGCTTGCGATGAGCTTTTCAATGATACGCTCAACCGAGCCGTCGTTATGCAGCTCAGACTCCTTAAACCAACGGTCATAGTTGATGCGGTATTTTGCAAGATCGGTGTGCAGCTTTTCGATATTGACAGGCAGCGCAAAATCGCAGAGAGCCTGGCGGCGAACTTCAGATTCAGCATTGAGATATTTATCGCCGAATTTTTCAACAAAATTCTTAGCATGAGCAACTATATCATCACCGAAATACGCATCCTCGGGCATTTCGATCTGCTGACCTAATTGCTGAAGATAACGCACCTCTAAAGAGGTCTTGAACTTCTCGATCTGGTTTCCGCTGTCGTTAACATAGAACTCACGCGAAACCTCATATCCCGCGAAATCGAGCACCGACGCCAGACAGTCGCCAAGCGCTCCGCCACGGGCGTTACCGATATGCATGGGGCCTGTGGGGTTCGCGGAAACAAATTCAACAAGCACCTTTTTGCCGGCACCATAGGTTGAACGGCCGTAATTCTCTCCCTGAGCTTCTACATCCTTTAGGATGTCAGAGTAATATCTTGCAGAAAGGAAAATGTTAATAAATCCGGGGCCTGCAATTTCAAAACGCTCAATATAGGTATCGGCAAAATCAAAATATTCACCGAGGGTTTCGGCAATCTTTCTCGGTGCATTATGAAGTGCGCGCGCCCATACCATAGCCGCATTGACGGCATAATCGCCATGTGTGCGGTCTGCAGGGACCTCGATAGAAAAGGCCGGCAGTTCTACCAGCGGAAATTTTTCGTCTGCGATAGCCTTACCTGCAGCCTCAAGAACAGCGTTCTTAATATCAGACACCGCAACATCTACTATTTTAGACATCAGTGACTCCTCCTGACATTGATCTCAATAATATTATTACTTAAAAACGAGTTGTCTGTATCGAGCTCATATTCGAGCAAGACTCTACCGCCATTTTCATCCAAGGCAGCGCGGACGTTTTTGCCCGTAATACCGACACTTAATGCTCCAAACGACACTTCATACTGTGAAGTGTACCGCTCGCCTTCCCTAACGGTAAGGCAAGCACTGACCGAACCGCTTCGTCGTATCGTTACAGTGTCAGCTTCGACCTTGATCGCAGTCTTAGTAACATCTCCGTCCTCGTCGGTCTCCTCATAGTATAGGCGGCAAACTTCATTATCCCACCTCATTTGTCCCAAGGTGTTAACGGTGACCGACTCGGTCGAATCAGACGATATTGTGCTTTTTATCTCAATGATAACATCGGTCATTACATTCACCCCTTGAAAAATTATAATAACATATTTGGATAAAATTATCAACGAAAATCTGCAAAAAAATAAAATAATATATACAAGACACAGTGAAGTTTGTTCACACAGATTTGTCGAAAAATAGTATATTATATAGAATGATATTATCAAGTTTAGGAGGTGTCGTTTTGCAAGTCGAATTAGGAAAGACCCTTAGAATCTATCGCACCCGGCAGGGTTGGAATCAGCAGTTTATTGCAGACCAGTTGAATATTGACCGTTCTACCTACAGTTACTACGAAAGCGGCAGAACCTCTCCTTCTATCGATTCGTTGATCAGATTGTCTAAGATATTCAACGTATCGGTTGACGAACTGCTCAATGTAGAAAGAAGCGAGCCCCTCGTCTTCGCTGAGAATTCACCGCCCTATGACCCTGCTCCCCAAATTGCTCTTACTCAAGTTGAGCGAGCACGCATCCTTAAAATGCGCCAACTCGACAATGAGTCCCGTGAAATGATCGACAAGCTTATCGATGAGCAATTGAAAAATCTGGATTGACCTAAAAAAGCCATGTACCTCTCGGTACATGGCTTTTTTATTTAGAAGAATGAGATTTGATTTGAATCCGGCAGGAAGTCGAGAACATGAAGCTCGGTCAGAGTTGCAACGGTAGACTTTCCAAGTCCACCGAACATAGTCAACTCATCCTTTGACATGTATCCGCCCTCCCTATGAGCTGCCTTAACGATTTCTTCCGCAGCACTGTCTCCGACGCCGCTTATCGAATTAAAGGGCAGACGGATCTTTCCATCCTCAACAACATATTTACGAGCATCGGACTTGTAGAAATCGATCGGCAAAAACTCAATACCTCTGGCAAGCATCTCGTTGGCTATCTGCAGCATTGCCAAACCTGCTTTATCCTTGGCATTTGCCTGCATACCCTTTGCGAGAACTTCATTCATAGCCGCCTGAATTGCGGGCTGACCGCCCATAATAGTTTTTGCATCAAGCTCTTCGCCGCGGACGGTAAAGTAGGCTGCGTAATATTCAACAGGACGATGCACCTTGTACCAGCCAAGCCTCAACGCCGAAATAACATATGCCGAAGCATGTGCCTTCGGGAACATGTATTTGATCTTCTGACAGCTATCCATGTACCATTCAGGAACACCGTGTTCGCGCATGACCTCCTTCATTTCGTTCCATTTCTCAGGCTCAAGCTTACCCGAAGCTACCATACCCTTTCTGACCTTTTCCATAATGTTAAAGGCCATTTTTGCAGGAATGCCTTTGTACAAAAGGTAGGTCATAATACCGTCACGGGTACCGATAACCTCAGAAATGGTACAGGTGCCGTTTTTGATAAGCTCCTGCGCATTTCCAAGCCAAACGTCAGTTCCGTGCGACAGGCCGCTTATCTGCAGCAGGTCGGAGAAGGTGCGAGGTTTACATTCAACAAGCATTTCGCGTACAAAGTTTGTTCCGAACTCGGGAAGCGAAAACGTTCCTGTCTGCGATCCGATCTGCTCAGGCGTGACGCCCAGAGCATCGGTGGACACGAACAGGCTCATGACTTCAGGATCGCTCATTGATACATCCATAACGGGAATCCCCGTATACTCCTCAAGATACTTGTAGATGGTCGGGACGTCGTGTCCAAGCTCGTCTAACTTAAGAATAGTATCGTGGATGGAATGGAAGTCGAAATGGGTGGTAACAGTGTCACTGTTAACGTCGTCGGCAGGATGCTGAACGGGGCAAAAGTCATAGACC
>CAZDIN010000094.1:0-4743 GCA_964505515.1 uncultured Eubacteriales bacterium
GGATTCATGCAGAAGGTCCTTACCCTGTCACCGTATGTATCGGTGCGGTAGACTATCTTGCTTTCGTACAGCTCGTCGGTCAGGTGGGCAAATATTTCGGCAGGAAGCTCGACCCTCACGCCGATATCGACACGGTTCGACATAGTGCCGATATCGAGGTCACGGCAGACACCTTCTATCCACTTGCTTCCACTGCGTCCGACCGACACCACGCAGGTCTTGCAGGTATAGGTCTCACCGCCTGCGAAAACGGCGAAGCCATCCTCCGTCTTTTCGATACGGTCAACATGGGTGTTGAACCTGAAATCCGCGCTGTCCTTCATCGCGTCGAACAGATTTTGCAGTACGACATAGTTTTTGTCGGTACCAAGGTGGCGCACCGACGCTTCGAGAAGATGCAGCTTGTTCTGCATGCAAAGCTTCTTTATATCGCTGTTTGCAGTGGAGTAGAGCTTTGTTCCCTCGCCGCCGTTTGCCATGTTTATCTCGTCGACATACCGCATCAGCTCAAGCGCTCTTTCGCTGCCGATGTGCTCATGCAAGGTACCGCCGAACTGGTTAGTGATATTGTATTTTCCGTCTGAAAAGGCTCCCGCGCCGCCAAATCCGTTCATAATAGCACAGGATCTGCAACCTACACAGGACTTGATCTTTTTGCCGTCAATGGGGCAACGGCGCCTTTCAAGCGGATTGCCTGCTTCAAAGACACCGATTTTCATTTTTGGCGTGTGCTTCAGCAGCTCGTATGCGGTAAAAATTCCTCCCGGTCCCGCGCCGATAACTATCACGTCGTAAAACATACTTACCGTCTGCCTTTCTTTTTACAGTATAAGAGCACCGGAAAAGGTGCCTCCGGTGCTCTGCTTAACTGAATTTACAAATTATTCCTCGCCGTTCAGCTCGTCCTCAGTATCGAATTCAAACTGAAGCTTGGTGCCGCATTCAGGGCACTGGATCTCGCCCTCGTCGAGCATCTCCTCGTCAAGTGTTATGATCTCATCACATTCGGGACACTGAACCTCAAAGAATTCCTCGTCCTCATCGTAATAATATTCGTCATCGTCCTCCTCGTCCTCGTAGAAATCCTCTTCAAGCTCGGCGAGGTCCTCGTCAACGGCGTCCAACTGCTCATGCAGCTCGGCGCACTCGTCCTCGAGATCGGACACGGTCAGCGCAAGATCGTCGATAATGTCGATGAGCGCGTTGATAAGCTTGGTGGTCTTGTCGTTGGCATCAAGCTCCATGCCCTCGGCAAGTCCCTTGATGTAAGAAGCCTTCTCGGTTAAAAGCATCATGATATCCTCCTGTGTTCTGTATAGTAGGTTGATCAGGCACGCTCCATGTACTCACCGGTACGGGTGTCGATGCGGATAACGTCGCCCTCATTGATGAAGAGGGGAACGCGGATCTCGGCACCTGTTTCAAGAGTAGCAGGCTTGGTAGCGTTGGTAGCGGTATCGCCCTTGACACCCGGCTCGGTAGCAGTGATGGCCAGCTCAACGAATGTCGGAGGCTCAACGCCGAAGACCTTGCCCTTGTAGGAAAGGACCTTGCAGATCATGTTTTCCTTAACGAACTTAAAGTTGTCGTCAAGCTCGGATTCGTTGATGGGGATCAGTTCATAGGACTCCTGATCCATGAAGTAGTATAACCCACCGTCGCTGTAGGAATACTCCATTTCCTTGCGCTCAACAAAAGCGGTCGGATACTTATCGTTGGGGTTGAAGGTCTTTTCGACTACGCTTCCGGCGATAACGTTACGGATCTTGGTGCGGACAAAAGCGGCACCCTTACCGGGCTTAACGTGCTGGAACTCAATAATCTGGTAAACGTTACCGTCCATTTCAAAGGTAACGCCGTTGCGGAAATCTCCTGCAGAAATCATGTTTTACTCCATTCTCCGACGGAAAGGCGCGCCGCCCGATCCCCCTCATCCGTCGGCACACAGGGGACCGCATCACATAGCATTACGCCTTAATATTTCAACTGTATATATTCTATTACAAACGCTCGTATATTTCAAGCGTTTTTTCACATTTAGTAGCCAATAACCCTAAAAGTTTTAGTCCGCGTCCGATAAAAAGCCCTTTTTATCGACCTTGGCATCAAAAAGAGCCCGCGAGCGCCCTCAGTGCAAGCTTATAGCTGTCGGCGCCAAATCCGCAAATGACACCCTGACAGACCGCCGATATCATTGAGCGGTGACGGAACTCCTCACGCTTGTGGACATTGGAGATGTGCACCTCGACAAAAGGCTTATGCACCGCCGCGATGGCATCGCGCAGGGCAACAGAGTAATGGGTATAAGCGGCGGCATTGATAACACAGCCGTCGAAGTCATTTGCAACCGAATGGATGGCGTCGATCATATCACCCTCGCTGTTTGACTGCACGAACTCAACGCTTACCTTAAGCTCATTCGCAAGCGCCTCTACCTGTTGGTTGATCTCATCAAGGGTCAACGCTCCGTAGATCTCAGGCTCGCGTTTTCCGAGCATGTCAAGGTTAGGTCCGTTGATTATCAGAATTTTCATATTTTTTCCTCCTTAAAGTAAGGCTTCAAAATACTTTTTCATTTCGGCGGCATCCTCCGCCTGTGTCCCTGCAGACTCACAAATGATGGTGGGGCTGCAGTTCTTTCGCGCCGTTATCTCAAGCAGATGCTCGTACCTCGGCCCGTAGACCTCGTCGGCAAAGGTAAGGTGCCGCACCTCGCCGCCTGAGCTATATTCTATCTTCGAAAAATGTGCGTGATACTGCCGCACTCGGTCAACGCCGATCGCATTTTCCATTTTGCTGAAGACCTCTTCAAAATCCTCCTTAGTCTGCAGTCCGCCGCGAGTTCTCGCATTGAGATGCCCGAAATCGATGCAGGGAATTACCCTCTCGTCAAGTCGGCAAAACTCCATCACTTCGTCGAGGTCACCAAGCTGGTTTATCTTACCCATGGTTTCAGGACACAGATGAATGTGGCCGAGGCCCTCTCGGTCAAGCGCGTCGAGCGCCTGCTTGAAGGTCGTGAGCGCCAGCTCCATCGCCTCGCGGCGTTCCATCTTGCCCCTGCTTCCCGAATGGACCACTATCCTGTCGGCGCCCATCCGGTCAGCCGCCCGAGCTGAAGATAAAATATAATTAACGGAGTTGTCCCTCTTGTCCTGTTCAGCGGAGGCGAGCGAAATATAATATGGCGCATGCAAGGACAGCCTGATGCCTGCCTTTGCAGCCTTTTTGCCCAGCTCGCGTGCCTTTTCTTCAGTTATGTTTACACCGCGGCCACACTGGTATTCGAAGGCGTTCAAGCCCATTTCTATCAGATATTCCGGCATCTGCAGCGTCGAGCGGTAGCCCATTGCCGCAAAGCTTTCGGATGTACCCGCAGGACCGAACCGCGCGCTCATCTATCCTCACCCCTGTATCTGCGGAGCAAGGGCTTTTCGATCCGTCTACGCAGCTTAAAGCTCCAGCCGTCCTCAAGCTGTATCGGCTCGACCAGCAGGGGCGTCACGCCGCCGAGGTTTGCTCCGAGCATATCGGTAAACAGCTGGTCGCCCACCGCCGCAAGTTCCTTGCCCTTAAGCCCCATTTTGCGTCGCGCACGCCAAAACCCAAAGGGCAACGGCTTGCATGCAACGCAGGTATACTCAAGCCCCAGCCGCTCGGCAAAGGGTCGGCATCTTTCATCCTTTGAGTTGGAGACC
Organism: uncultured Eubacteriales bacterium; assembly: GCA_964505515.1. Classification (GTDB taxonomy): domain Bacteria; phylum Bacillota; class Clostridia; order Oscillospirales; family Acutalibacteraceae; genus RGIG2206. The sequence continues at coordinate 3,699 of CAZDIN010000094.1, forward strand.
ATCTGCAGCCTGACACCTGCCTTACGCATCTGCTCAAGCCATTCCTCCGTATTCTCAAGCGGCGTCTGCGAATGATGGGTCGACAGGGTGTTGTCGGCATCCAGCGCAAGACCTTTAACTCCGATGCTCTCGAGGTATTCGGGTGTTATATCGGTCACTCGATGAAATATTTTCACAGGCCTCAACAGTGGCATAAAGTCATCCTTTCGGGTCTCAAAAGAAAAAGGCGGATCGGGTAAGCCCCAAGCCGCCTTTCACCTTTTCATTAAGTACGAGCATTCCTAACGCCGCAGGCGCAGAAAGCCCCAGCTCCTTAACGCAGCCGTAAAAAGTTAGCGGAACTTGCGCTTGCGAGCAGCTTCAGACTTCTTCTTGCGTCTGACGGAAGGCTTCTCATAGTGCTCTCTCTTACGAACTTCCTGAATAACGCCGTCTCTGGACGTAGCTCTCTTAAATCTGCGGAGCGCGCTCTCCAAGGTCTCGTTCTCTTTTAAACGCACCTGACTCATTCTGAATTCCCTCCCCCCGGATAAAACAGAGGCTCAAACCGTTGGATAACGGCTTGAATCTTACAATACAGATACATTATACAAGCATTCAAAGATAATTGTCAAGTATAATTTTAGTTTTTAACAACAAATTCGCGTTGCACCTGCTCTGCGGCCCTTTCATACTCCTGTCTGTCGAACAGGTCGGATATCACCTTTGGCAGCAGATTTGCGGACAATCGACTTGGTAGACCGAGCCTGCGGCAAAGGCTTTCACGCTTTGCGGCAGCGTCGGCTGTACCGCAAAAGCCGTCAAGGTACAGATCTTTTTTTGTAACAGGGTCGCAGCGCTTTTCACCTTTCTCCGCCGTAACGCCCGCCTGATCGAGCGCCTTCAGGAGAAGCTCGTCATCGATTCCCTCGACGCCCAGAAGTCCCTCCGCTGAATCATGGGTCTTGCGCCTTTCACGGCCGCTTATCTCGGGGACGTAGACATGGATCATCTCCCCATCCTGCACCGCGCCTCGCAGGTGGTTGCGTATTAAAAAGCCTGCGCT
>CAZDIN010000095.1:0-4732 GCA_964505515.1 uncultured Eubacteriales bacterium
GTCCATCGTCTACGAAACCTTTGTTGAGGGCGGCATTACCCGACTTCTCGCTGTGTTTAAGGACGCCTCGCAGATACAGACCCTCGGATCCTTGCGTTCGGCTCGTTATAGCTTTATTGACCTTGCCTGCGGACATGACGCCGTCTATGTTCACGCGGGACTTGACCCGAATTATACCAAGAGCCGTATGTCAAAGCTTGGGCTTGATAACTACGATCTCAACTCAGGATACGGCGCCGATTACAACTTCCGCGTAAACAACGGTCTTGCAACTGAGCATACAATGTTTACTAACGGCGAGCTGCTTAACAAAGCGATGGAAGCCGGCAAGCGCCGCATGACCGTTAAGGATAGCTACAAGGATCCATGGCTTAACTTCGCTGATGAGGATACAAAGGTAGTGCCGAACGGTGATGTCGCCGAAAATGTATCTGTATATTTCTCAGGCAGTTATGTTACAAAGTTCAGCTACGACGCAGAAACAGGCCGATACCTTAAGTTTAACCGCGACAACCCCTGCATCGACGAAAAGACCAATGAGCAGCTAAGCTATAAAAACGTCTTAGTCCTCTTTACTAAGGTCGGCATGTTTGATGATAACTATCGCGTGTATTCAGAAATGAAGGGCGGCGACGGATATTATATCTGTAACGGAAAATATGTGCCTATAGTATGGGAGAAGGGCGATACATATGATCCGCTCAAGATCAAGTCTGCCGACGGCGGCGAGGTAGAGGTAAACGCAGGAAACACCTACGTTTGCATTACCAACGTTAACGACAGATCCAAGACTACTATCGGATAATTGTATTATGCAGGATATAAAGTTAGGAAACTACCGTCATTTTAAGGGCGGTGAGTACGAAGTTTTGAATATAGCGAAGCACTCGGAAACTGAGGAAGCGCTTGTGGTTTATCGCGCTCTATATGGAGACGGAGATGTTTGGGCACGACCTCTTTCGATGTGGAATGATGTAGTTGAGTTTAACGGTGAAAAGCTATTAAGATTTACCTACGTCGGTGAATAACATATCATATCAGCCGCTGTCAACCTGATTTCTGTTTGGTCGACAACGGCTGAAGTTTGATTTATAATTCTTTTGAGGTGAAAAGAATGACTTGTATCTCTGCGGAATATATACAGCAGCACACTGATAGCTTTTATAGGATCTCTGTCGAGCGTGAGGTCACCTCAACAAATGATATAATGAAATCGTTCGCCAACGAGGGCGCGGCAGAAGGTGAAGTTCTGATCGCCCAATACCAAACTGCAGGCAAGGGAAGGTTGTCGCGCAGCTTTTATTCGCCAAAGGACAGCGGTATCTATATGTCGGTGCTGTTGCGTCCGAATTTGCCTGTGCAGGACGCAGTGAGGATCACGACCTCTGCGGCAGTAGCGGTTCGCAGGGCTATTATTAGTTTTACCGACGAGCCGGTTGCTATAAAATGGGTCAATGATATTTATATGAGGGATAAAAAAGTCTGCGGAATTTTGACCGAATCCTCCGTCAACGTCGAGAGCGGTATGCTTGATTACGCTGTGCTTGGTATTGGGGTGAATGTTACTCAGCCATCGGGCAGTTTCCCCGATGCCCTTAAAGCGATCGCGGGGTCTGTTTTCGAAGACTTTGCACCTGAAAATATATATGATCGGCTTGCCGCTGAGATATTGAATCAGCTTAAAACTGTCATTGATGATCCTGCTGCCCCCGAAATAGTCAATGAATACCGAGCTAATTCCTGGCTTGACGGAAGGTGTGTTGACGTTATCGCAGGTAACGAGAGTTATCCGGCCAAGGTCATCGGTGTTTCGGATGATTTTGGGCTTGCAGTACAAACTTATTCGGGAGAAAGAAAGGTCCTCACATTTGGCGAGGTAAGTGTAAAGTCAAAGATAAGCTACCTCAATTAATATTAAGCAGTATTGACACATATACTGCTTAATAGGGGGCGGTTTTATGAAAAGATCATTGACTTATCATCAGTTTATCGGATTCGTTTTCACAGCTGTTATCGGTACGTTGCTTCATTTTCTTTATGATTTAACAGGTCGAAGTCAGATAGTAGCGGCATTTTCTGCAGTTAACGAGTCAATATGGGAGCACATGAAGCTTTTGGTTTTCCCGATGTTCATTTATGCCGTTATCGAATGGCGTGTTCTAAAAGGGGAGTACGGGAACTTCTGGTGTGCAAAGCTTGTCGGCATATTATCAGGTTTGATTATCATTCCTGCTTCTTATTATACCTATACGGGTATGTTTGGAGTAAATGCAGATTGGTTCAACATCGCGATCTTCTTCTTGGCAGCTGCATTATCTTATTGGATCGAGAACAGGATACTAAAAGAATACAAAAAATGCGCAAATGGATCTGCTGCGTTTGTTATTTTGTGTTTGATCGCAATTGTGTTTATTGTGTTTACCTTTGCAACACCGCAAATTCCGTTGTTTCAGGACCCTATTACCTCGGCATATGGCATATCATAAAAAAACAGACGGCATGCAGCCGTCTGTTTTATTATGTTTATTAAAGTACCATATCACTCATTGAATATAATCCGACAGGTTTTCCAACTATGAACAACGCCGCTTTCAGAGCGCCGACAGCAAAAATCTCTTTAGACCCTGCTGAATGTGAAAGCTTGAACACCTCGTCATGACCCGCAAAGATCACAGAGTGTTCACCGACAATAGTTCCGCCTCGGATAGAGTGAATGCCGATCTCCTTAGTATCTCGTTTCTTTCTCTCAGAATGTCTGTCATAGGTGAGGCTGTATTCCTCGCTGAGTGCACTCTGAACGGCAGAAGCAAGCATCACAGCGGTTCCGCTCGGAGCATCAAGCTTTTGGTTATGATGAGCCTCTACGATCTCAATGTCAAATCCGTCCGAAAGAATGCAGGTTGCCTTTTTGACAAGCTCGACCATAAGGTTTATGCCAAGTGACATATTAAACGAGAAGAAAAGCGGAGTGCGATCGGCGTATTCTTTTATCTTAGCTACCTGAGCGTCAGAATAACCCGTCGTTGCCAAGACAACCGCGATTGATCTGCTTTCAGCATAATCAAGCAGGCCGTCAAGGGCTGACGGATGACTGAAATCAATGATAACATCAGCCTCAGTTGTGATATCACAGAAGCGTGTCACGATAGGAAAATCCGCCTGATCGTCGGCTACAAGATCGACACCTGCAACTATTCTGCAATCATCGCGTAAAGCAACGCAGTTACTTATAACGCGACCCATTTTCCCACAGCAACCGCTTAAAATGATATTAACCATAATCGACACATCCCTCAGCGGCAAGTAATTATATCCAGCCTCGCCGCAGATAATTTAGATAAGCTCCACCTTGCGCAGCTCATTCATCAGGTTCTTTCTACCGTCCTCGCTCATTCGAACAAGTGGCAGACGGCATTCACCGACATCGAAGCCCATCATGTTCATGGCTTCCTTAACGGGAATGGGGCTGACATCGCTGAACAGTGCGGCAATCAGATCAACATACTTCAATTGAATCTGACGCGCGGACTCAAGCCTTCCCTCAAAATAGTCGTAACACATATCATGAACAGCGCGCGGCGCAACGTTGGAAAGCACCGAGATAACGCCTGAACCGCCTAATGACAGGCAAGGGAGAACCTCATCGTCGTTGCCCGAGTAGATGTCGACCTTATCGCCGCAGAGAGCGATGGTATGAGCCATCATAGAAAGGTTTGAGTTGGCTTCTTTTATACCGACAATGTTCTCGTGATCTGCCAGAACGGCGTAGGTTTCACTCTTGAACGCAGTGCCGGTACGCGACGGAACGTTGTAAAGGATGATCGGGCAGTCAACGCTGTCAGCGATCTTGGTAAAATGAGCGATCAAGCCCGCCTGAGAGGTCTTGTTATAATACGGGGTGATAGAAAGCAGACCGTCAGCACCCATTTTAGCGGCCTCTCTTGAATATTCGATGGCGGACATAGTATCGTTGCTTCCTGTTCCTGCGATGACAGGTACACGACCGGCAGTATAGTTGATGATCGCCTCAATGGCACTCATATGCTCCTTTACCGAAAGGGTAGAAGCCTCGCCGGTGGTGCCGACGGCAATGATAGCGTCGGTTCCGTTTTCGATCTGAAAATCGACCAGCTCTTTAAGCTTTTCATAATTGATGCTTCCATCGGAGTGCATAGGTGTGACCAAGGCAACACCGGCGCCCTTAAACAATGTATTCTTCATTACAGACACCTCACAGAAAGTATACTGAAATTGTTAAAAGATAAAATTATCTATCCAGATAACCCTCGGCACAAAGCAATTCAGCCATCAACACAGCGCCGCCTGCAGCACCGCGCAGAGTGTTATGTGACAGGCAGACAAACTTGTAATCGTACTGGGTATCCTCACGCAAGCGACCGATAGAAACAGCCATTCCGCCCTCTAAATCGCGGTTAAGTTTAGCCTGAGGCATGTTGTCTTCATAAAAGTAGTGGAGGAACTGCTTAGGTGCGCTCGGAAGTTCAAGCTCCTGCGCACGTCCTGCGAACTCGCTCCAAATGCGTATCATGTCTTCCTTAGTGGGCTTCTTATCAAAGTCAACGAATACTGCGGCAGTGTGTCCGTCGGAAACGGGAACACGGAGGCACTGAGCAGTGAAAGCAGGTCTTGTAGCATTAACGATGCGGTCGCCCTCGATCATACCCCAGATCTTAAGCGGCTCCTGCTCGGACTTTTCTTCTTCACCGCCGAT
>CAZDIN010000096.1:0-4651 GCA_964505515.1 uncultured Eubacteriales bacterium
AAGAGTGCGCCCGATCTGGTCATCCGCGTTCCGCGCGGCACCGTCGTGCGCGACGCTGAAACCGGCCGCATCCTTGTGGATATGTCGGACGACGAGCCATTTGTTATTGCAAAGGGCGGAAAGGGCGGATGGGGCAACTGCCACTTCGCGACCTCGACCCGTCAGACCCCCCGATTTGCCAAAAACGGTGCGCCCGGAGAGGAGCTTGAGATACGCCTTGAGCTGAAGCTGTTGGCGGATGTAGGCCTTGTGGGATTCCCCAACGTCGGCAAATCCACGCTTATTTCGGTCGTTTCAATGGCAAAGCCGAAGATCGCCAACTACCATTTTACCACCCTGACCCCCGTACTCGGCGTCGTCCGTATGGGCGAAGGCTCCTCCTTCGTTATGGCGGACATCCCCGGTCTTATCGAGGGTGCAGGTGAGGGCGTCGGACTCGGTCATGAGTTTTTGCGCCACGTCGACCGCTGTCGCATGCTCGTTCATGTCATTGACGTGTCGGGCAGTGAGGGCAGAGATCCTATCGAGGACTTCAACGCCATCAACCGCGAGCTTGCGGTGTTTGACCCTGAGCTTGCCACGCGCAAGCAGGTGGTCGCCGCAAACAAATGCGATCTCGCTTCGGATGAGGAGATCGCGCGTGTCAAAAAATATTTTGAAGACCGGTCGATCGCATTCTTTCCGATAATGGCGGCTATCGCTGAGGGCACAAAGCCCTTGATCGACCATGTCGCCGCCGAACTGGCACAGCTTGAACCTATCAAGCGGTATGAGTCGGAGCCGGCGCCCGTCGAGGACTTTATCGAGAAGAAAAAGCGCGATTTCACCCTCACGGTCGAGGACGATGTCTATATCATCGAGGCGCGCTGGCTGCTCAAGATCATGGAGACCATCGACCCCGACGAATACGATTCGCTGCAGTATTTTCAGCGTGTCCTGCAGTCGAGCGGAATCATCGATGCGCTTGTCGAGGCAGGTATCCAGAAGGGCGACACCGTCAGCATCTACGATTTCGAGTTCGACTATATTCCCTGATCTTTGCGGTGTTTTTCGCTTCTCGGATAGGGCTTCTTCTCGTCGGTCAGCATCTGCATTTTGATCTGCGTGTAGCCTTTTTCCTTGCGAAGTTCTTAAATTCTGCTCGTTTTTTTACCACCCCATTATAATTATGGCAAATTGACCTGACAAGATCCATCTGACGTTGAGAAGGAGTAACCTTATGGCTTTATCAGCAAAGGAATACAGCCCGTTGGCGCTTGCCTTTTTAGGCGACGCGGTCTACGGACTGATGGCGCGCCGTTATCTCATTGAGCAGGCAAACCGCCCTGCAGGCGAGCTGCATCAGATGTCGGTGGCGCTTGTCTGCGCGCAGACGCAGGCGGCAGGAGCCGCCGCTATCGCCGACCTTCTCAACGAGGAGGAGACCGCCGCCTTCAAGCGCGGCCGCAACGCCAAGGTGTCCCACACCCCGAAGGGAGCTTCCGACGCGCAATACCATGCCGCGACGGGACTTGAGTCACTTTTCGGATGGCTTTCCGTATCGGGTCGGCAGGAGCGCGCGCAGGAGCTTTTCGACGCCATGATCGAGCGCATCGACCCTTTGAAAAAGGATTAAAAATTTGATTGCAAAAAAACAACCCCACCGCAGTTGCGGTGGGGTTTTATCATAATATAAGGTTACTTAAGCAGGCTCGCGCCGTCCATTTCGGCAGGCTTGGGCAGGTCGAGCAGCTCCAGCATGGTCGGAGCGATGTCGCACAGCTTGCCGCCCTCACGCAGAGCGCAATCCTTACCGATGACCGCAAAGGGCACGGGATTGGTGGTATGCGCGGTGAAGGGGGTGCCGTCGGTGTCAAGCATGCGGTCGGCGTTGCCGTGGTCGGCGGTCAGCAGCATCACGCCGCCCATACCGACGGTGGCATCAGCCACCTTGCCAACGCAGGTGTCAACCGTTTCAACAGCCTTGACAGCCGCCTCAAAGACGCCGGTGTGACCGACCATATCGCAGTTTGCGAAGTTGAGCACGACCACGTCGTACTTGCCGCTTTCGATGGCCTCTACGACCTTGTCGCAGACCTCAAAAGCGCTCATTTCAGGCTGCAGGTCATAGGTTGCGACCTGCGGCGACTTAACGAGGATACGGTCCTCACCGTTAAACATGACCTCCTCGCCGCCGTTGAAGAAGAAGGTGACGTGGGCATATTTCTCAGTCTCAGCGATGCGAAGCTGGGTCTTGCCGTTGGCGGCAAGATACTCACCGAGGGTGTTGGTGAGCTGCTGAGGCTTGAATGCGATCTCGACGTTCGGCATGGTCGCGTCGTACTGGGTCATGCAGACATAGAAAAGGTCGAGCATGCCGCCCTTGCGTTCAAAGCCGCTGAAGTCGGGGTCGACGAAGGTGCGGGTGATCTCTCTTGCGCGGTCGGGGCGGAAGTTGAAGAAAACGACCGAATCGCCGCTCTTGATACGCTCGGTGCCCTCGATGACGGTGGGCAGAACGAACTCGTCGGTCAGGAATTTGCCGTCGGCGTCCTTAACGGTATAGGACTCGCGGATGGCAGCGGCGGCATCAGCGGCCTGTATGCCCTCGCCGTTGACAAGGGCGGCATAGGCCTTGCCTACGCGGTCCCAGCGGTTATCGCGGTCCATGCCGTAGAAGCGGCCCATGACGGTTGCGATCTTGCCTGCGCCTATCTGCTCAAGGCGGGCGTTGCAGACGTCGACAAAGTCGGCGGCGGAAGCAGGAGGCACGTCGCGGCCATCGAGGAGTCCGTGAATATAGATGCGCTCAAGTCCGCTCTTTTTTGCGAAATCGACCAGCCCATAGAGATGCTCGATGTGGCTGTGAACGCCGCCGTCGGAAAGCAGACCCATGAAATGAATGGCGCTGTCGTTTTTCTTGCAGTTGTCAACTGCGGCAAGGAAAGCCTCGTTGGAGAAGAACTTGCCTTCGTTAGCCGCCTTGGTGATGCGGGTCAGCTCCTGATAGACAACACGGCCTGCGCCGATGTTGGTATGGCCGACCTCACTGTTTCCCATCTGACCGTCGGGCAGACCGACATCCATGCCCGACGCACCGATCTGGGTCCAGGGACATTCAGCAAATATCCTGTCCAGACGGGGAGTTGCGGCGGAATCGATAGCGTTACCCTTGTTTTCGGGATTGATACCGAAGCCGTCCATAATGGTCAAAACCAAAGGTCTTTTCATTCTAAAATCTCCTCTTATTTGCTTGCGGCCTTAACGATAACGGCGAAATCCTCAGCCTTCAGGGATGCGCCGCCGATCAGACCGCCGTCAACGTCGATCTTGGAAACAAGCTCGTCGGCGTTCTTGGCGTTCATGGAGCCGCCGTACTGGATGGTGACCTTCTCGGCGCACTTCTCGCAGTAGATCTCAGCGAGGGTCTTGCGGATAACGGCGCAGACCTCCTGTGCCTGCTCGGCGGTAGCGGTGCGGCCGGTACCAATAGCCCAGACAGGCTCGTAGGCGATGATGATCTTATCAAGCTGCTCGGCGGAGATGCCACCCAGTGCAATCTTTACCTGCAGGGCAACCAGCTCGTTAGTGATGCCCTGCTCACGCTGATCGAGGTACTCGCCTACGCAAACGATAGCGGTCAGGCCGGCTTCAACAGCCGCCTTGGTGCGCTTGTTAACGGTCACGTCGGTGTCGCCGAAGTAGGTGCGGCGCTCGCTGTGACCGGTGATGACATATTCAACGCCCATAGCGGTCAGCATATCTGCGCTGATCTCGCCGGTGAAGGCGCCGCTCTTTTCCCAATGGCAGTTCTCGGCACCGATCTTGATGTTGCTGCCCTTAGCGGCCTCGATAGCGGCGGCGATGTCGACGAAGGGAACGCAGAGGACTACGTCACAGTCGGCGTCGGCGACCAGCGGCTTCATAGCATTGATGAGAGCGGTGGTCTCGGCGGGGGTGTTGTTCATTTTCCAGTTGCCTGCGATAACGGCCTTTCGTACAGCTTTGTTCATTGTGAAAAACTTCCTTTCTGTCTTTACAAAGAGAGCGGGAGAACACGCGCACTATGGCCATATTCTCCCGAACTTTTAGGTTTGGTTGGTTTATTTGTTGTCAGCAGCGGCAACGCCGGGCAGCTCCTTACCCTCGAGGAACTCAAGAGAAGCACCGCCGCCGGTGGAGATGTGGCTCATCTTGTCGCCGAAGCCAAGGTTGTTGACAGCAGCAGCAGAGTCGCCGCCGCCGATGATGGTGATAGCGTCGGTCTCGCTGAGAGCCTTTGCAACTGCAATGGTGCCCTCGGCAAGCTTCGGATTTTCAAACACGCCCATCGGTCCGTTCCAGACGACCGTCTTGGCGCTCTTGACCTCGTTAGCGAAAAGCTCACGGGTAGCAGGTCCGATGTCAAGACCCATGTATGCGGGATCGATGGCATCTGCAGGGAAAACGGTAGTTTCTACGTCAGCGTCGATGGGGTCAGGGAAGGACTTGGTAGCGACGTTGTCGACCGGCAGAAGAAGCTTAACGCCCTTTTCCTCAGCCATTTTAAGCATGTCCTTGCAGTAGTCGATCTTGGTCTCGTCAACGAGAGAGGTACCGACGTTGTAGCCCTTTGCAGCGAGGAAGGTGTATGCCATACCGCCGCCGATGATGAGGGTATCGGCTTTGTTGA
>CAZDIN010000097.1:0-4484 GCA_964505515.1 uncultured Eubacteriales bacterium
AAATGAAGAAGGCTGTTGACTGCGGTTACTGGAATATGTTCCGCTTCAATCCTGCCCTCAAGGCCGAAGGCAAGAATCCGCTGTCCCTCGACAGCAAGCCTGCTTCCGCCGACTACAAGGAGTTTATCCTTGGCGAAGCTCGCTACTCTTCTCTGACCCGTTCCTTCCCCGAGCGTGCTGAGGCACTCTTCGAAAAGGCAGCAGACAATGCTAAGGCTCAGAGAGAGCATCTTGAGAGATTGGTTGCCCTCTACGCACCCGATGCGGAGTAAGGCGATCCCCTCGCTTGATCTGATATGATAAACCCCCGATGGCTCCAAACGGAACCATCGGGGGTTTTGTTGCGGACAGAGAACCTAAAACGATCCCTGTCCTTTTTTCTTGACAAGCACTGCTTCTGTGACGCAGAAGCAGTTTTTATTTCGTCGATATACCTCGTTTGCGCAGCAAATATATTGAGCCTTTAGGCATATCGAGTTGCGTTAGCAACATATCGACGCTTTGTGTCCTTACGGACACAAAGCATGAAGCACGCCGCATCTTTCAGATCTCCTGCACCTTGAAGCCGGTGACCTTTATCTTTTTCGCATCCCTGTACAGCGCAACCGTATTCTCTCCCTTGGGGAAATACTGCTCGGTCTTGTACTCGACCTCCTTGCCGTCGGTATCGGAAACCAACATATCAGACGGACATCCGTTAAATCCCAAACCAAGCCTTACCTGCTCAAGCGGCGGCGCGGTAACAACGACCGTCACCGTTATCTCACACAGGGAAGCTTCCTCGATGTCGACCGCAACCTTTCCTGAGATCTCGCCGTTGAGGTCGCAATAGATCCTGCCGTTCTCTTTTCTCAAATCAGGCTTGAAGCCCTTTTCTTCATAGCGGTCCATCGCATACACACGCATGGCGTAGCGGCAGATGTTTATGGCGTTACGCTGAAGCTCGCCTCGGGTGATGTCACCGTTTTCGAGGGCTTCCTTGATGTTGTCCTGTCGGTGATCTGCTGCGGTGCCGTTGCCGACGACCTTGTAGATATCGTTCTGCGCGCGCACCATTGCCGAACGGTAGAAACGGCTTGACGGATGATCCTCGTCGTTGCAATCGGACCACCAATCTGTCATTACGATGCCGTCATAACCCCATTCACCGCGGAGAATAGTGGTAGTCAGGTCGTAGTTACTGGCGCTTTGCAGGCCGTTGACGGGGTTGTAGGCCGTCATAATGGAGGTCGCACCGCCCTGCTTGACCGCCATTTCATAGGGGCGCAGATATATCTCGCGCAGAGCACGTTCGCTGATAATAGAGTCTGCCGAACGGCGCATGGTTTCCTGACTGTTAGCGCAGAAATGCTTGATGGTGGCGGTGACTCCGCTCTTGTTGATACCGGCACTCTGGGCGGCGGCCATGACACCTGCAAGATAGGGGTCCTCGGAGAAATATTCGAAGTTTCTTCCGTTCATAGGACTGCGGTGAATGTTGATTCCCGGTCCGAGCAGGGCGTCGACCTCATACGAATACATCTCTATACCCTCGTATGTAAACAGCTCCTCATTGAGCGCCGCGTCCCATGTGCATGCAAGCAGGGTGCCGTTGGGCATCAGCGACGCCGCGTCAGCAGGAGTCTTCATGCGAAGTCCCGACGGGCCGTCGGTGGTACAGACAACGGGGATGCCCAATTTCTGCAACCTTTCGGTCACGCCTGCAAAGGCACTGCCCGTTCCCGTTACCTTTGGACTGCTCATGCCTTCTCCGCGAGCAATCGAGATGAGGTCATCGTCATTCAACTGAGCGATAAACTCCTCCATTGTGCAGTTGCCCTTGCGGACATCGTCAAGAATAAGACCCTTGTCACCCGTGTACGCGATATCGGCAGGCAGACGATCGGCAATTCTCTTTTTAAGGTCATACTCGCGTGTCGGCACCGGCTCGTAGCTCATGCTGAAGCCGTCACCGTCAGCGACAGGATGCATGCGCTCGAATGACTTTACAGGTGCGAGTGCCTGCTCAAGCCGTTCAACCTCAATAAGCTCATCGACCGGCAGGGTGAAGACAGCCTTCGCATCCCTGACCGAGTTTCCGACGTAAACAGCGTAATCTCCTGCCTCAAGAACATAGCAGGACTTGCATCCCGTCACACCACTGTCGTCGTAGGCTGCCATGCGGTCGATGTCATAGCATATCGACAGTATCTCGCTCTCGTTAGGTGCGAGCAGCTTTGTCTTTGCAAACGCGGCAAGCTCCTTGACGGGACGGCCGAGCTTGCCCTGAGGTGCGCCGAAATACACCTGCACGACCTCGCGGCCTGCAACGGCGCCTGTGTTGGTCACCTTGACCGACAGCTTTATCTGACCGCCTGAATCCTCGGCAGACAGGGTCTCAATCTCAAAATCGGTATAGGAAAGGCCGAAGCCAAAGGGATAGACCACCTTATCCTGTGCAACAGTTTCAAAGTAGCGGTAGCCGACGTAGATATCCTCGCTATAGAGGACCTCGGTCTTGCTGCCGAAGTTGGCGGTAGAGGGATAGTCGCTGATATCGTAAGCGATAGTGTCCGAAAGCTTTCCGTTCGGGGCAACGCGGCCGCGAAGAACATCGACAGCGGCGTTTCCGCCCTCCATTCCGCCCTGCCATACATACAGGACAGCGGGTATGTCATACTCCTTGACCCATTTCATATCGATGATATTACCGACGTTAAGCACAACCGCAACCCGTTCAAAGTGCGCCTCGACCTTTGCGATCATTGCCTCTTCGGCCTCGGAAAGCATGTAGGATTCACGAACGGGAGCATTGTCGCGATCTTCACCCGAAAGGCGTCCGACGATAACGACAGCTATGTCGCTCTTATTAGCGGCGTCAGCAACCAGCTCATCGGTCAGCTCCATCTCCTTCTGGCACCAAGGCTCAGTCGCCCAGCCAACGCCGTTGTCGAGGGGGCTTTTTTCTGAAAACTCAGCATAAACCGCCGCTAACTCCTCGTTGACCGTAACGGCATCATCGGCGCGAAGGGCGTCAATTATATTCGTTTTATAGGGCACGACAACCAAACCGCCTGAGCCTGAGCCGCTCTTTATATAGTCTGCCTGCATCCTTCCGAAAACAGACACGCGATCACCGTCACGAATCGGCAGCGTCGCGTTTTTGTTCTCCAACAGAACGCATCCGTCGGCTGCTGCTCGGCGTGAGCAAACGGCGACCTGCGGCAACGGACCCGCTTTAACGGTTGAAAGATCAATACCTGCGACTATCTTTTCCTTCATACGATATCCTCCCACGTTTAGCCGATAAAGGTCATCTTAGCAAGCTTATTTATGCTCGCGACCACTTAACGCCCTGCGGTGTGTCCTCAAGAACAATACCCATTTCTTTAAGCTGATCGCGTATAGCGTCCGCACGTGTAAAATCTCTCGCCTTTCTCGCGGCGGTGCGCTCTGCTATCAAGGCCTCCACCTCAGCGTCGAGGTCATCCTCTTTCTTAACATTATAGACAAGCCCCAGCACTCCGCACAGCTCGTCAAACAGGCTAAGCGCCGCCTCGCAGTCAGCCTTTGAAGCCTCGCCGCCAAGCATGGTATTGATCTCCTTGGTCAGATTAAAGACAGCAGCGATAGCGTCGGCGGTGTTGAGGTCATCCTCCATCGCGGTGATGAACTCCTCCTTGAATTTACCGAGATCCTGCTTTGCCTCACCGTCAGGAGCGTTGTCAAGGCGGAAGCAGAGATTCTCACGGCAGTTGTAAAGTCTATCAAGCGCCGCCTTGCTCTGCTCGATTATCTCGGTAGAATAATTGATGGGCGAGCGGTAATGGGACGATATCATCAGATACCGTATCGGCTCATATCCGTATTCGTTTGCCACATCGCGCACCGTAAAAAAGTTGCCCAGCGACTTTGACATCTTGCGGTTGTCAACGTTGATGTAGCCGTTGTGCATCCAATAGTTTGCAAAGGGCTTTCCGCTTGCACATTCCGACTGCGCGATCTCATTTTCGTGGTGGGGGAAGATCAGATCCTGACCGCCGCAGTGGATGTCGATGGTCTCACCGATATAGCGCTGTGACATAGCGGAGCATTCGATGTGCCAGCCGGGGCGTCCGTCACCCCACGGCGATGCCCAGAAGGGTTCACCCGGCTTGACGCCTTTCCAAAGGGCAAAGTCCATCGGGTCCTCCTTGACCTCGGTCACGTCAATACGCGCACCCGCCTCAAGCTCATCCAGCGGCTGATGCGAGAGCTTGCCGTACTCCTTCGCCTTGTGGGTTCGGAAGTAGACGTCTCCGTTGGATGCGTATGCGTAGCCGTTGTCGACAAGCTTTCCGATAAGAGAAAGGATCGGCTCGATGTTCTCGGTCGCACGGGGATGAACGGTAGCCTTGCGGATATTCATTCCCTCAACGTCAGTCCAGAACTCCTTAATATAACACTCGTCAACCTCGGGTACGGTGATGCACTCCTCGTTTGCCTTTTTGATGAGCTTGTCATAG
>CAZDIN010000098.1:0-1218 GCA_964505515.1 uncultured Eubacteriales bacterium
TTGCCTTAAAGGTTACCGATGGCTTGCCGATCTTAAGGTGGGCATCAATATTCCAATACTCACTCGGTACAAAACCACGGATCTCTCGCTCGCGGTCAACGATTATCTTGACCGCAACCGACTGAACACGACCGGCGGAAAGACCGCGTCGCACCTTTTTCCACAAAAACGGGCTGATCTTATATCCGACCAGTCGGTCAAGCACCCTTCGTGCCTGCTGAGCGTCAACAAAATCAAGGTCGATCGATCGCGGTGATTTCATGCCCTCGGTGATTCCCGATTTTGTGATCTCGTTGAAGGTGACGCGGTTTGCCTCGTCCGTATTAAGAGCAAGCAGCTGTGCAAGATGCCATGAGATAGCCTCTCCCTCGCGGTCAGGGTCGGTTGCGAGGTAGACGAAATCACTCTTTGCAGCTGCTGTCTGCAGTGTTTTTATCAGGTCGGTCTTGCCGTCAATGTTAACATACTGCGGCTGAAACTCATGCTCAACATCAATGCCGAGCTTTGATTTAGGAAGATCGCGGACATGGCCCATGGATGCCATGACTTCATAACCGGATCCGAGATATTTTTGAATTGTTTTCGCCTTTGCAGGCGACTCAACGATGACCAATTTAGACATCGGTTACCTCCTGAAATGTATTTACGCTGTATCTTCCGCCGGGAATCGCTGAAACAAAACCGAATATCTCTAATTCAGTCAATGCGGCGATTGCAGTAGACATATCAAGCTTGCATTGTCCGAGCGCACAGTCAAAGTTATCGGTTTGCGCATCAAGAAAGGCTGCAAACAGTTCCTTTGCGTCATCGCTCAGCAACGGGAAGTTCAAGCGCAGTTTTTCTAAATCAACATCAGGCTCATTATCCTGAGTTGAGGTGTCTTTGATATTTACTTTAGGTTTTGCAGGTTGATCCTGCTCCTCCATCGGCGATGCGAATTCAAGCTCGTCACGTTCGTCAGTAATTGATATTTCACATCCCGACATGTTTATGCGGTGAGGATAATAGTTATTATATTCTTCAAGCACATCGATCGGCGAAAGTATAGCCTTTGCTCCGTCGCGTATAAGGCGGTTAGAGCCTGCATAAAGCGGATCGGATATTGAGCCGGGGATAACAAATATATCGCGCCCCTGCTCAAGCGCATGGTCAACCGTGATAAGTGAGCCGCTGCTCCTTGTCGCTTCGACAACTATGGTGCCCAGACAAAGACCGGAT
>CAZDIN010000098.1:1228-4451 GCA_964505515.1 uncultured Eubacteriales bacterium
ATCTCGATGCGGGTGCCTTTTGCGGATACTCGCTGATCAACGCACCGTGCTCCGCAATATCAGCGCGCAGTTCCTCATTCTGCTGAAGATACGGATAGTCGAGTCCGCAACCCAAAACGGCAACCGTTCTGCCGCCTGCCTTTATTGCGCCGATATGAGCGGACGAGTCAATACCAATCGCACCACCGCTTACAATCAGGCAACCTGACGCCGTCAGGCGTTGGCTGAGCTCACGGGCGATCTTGCGTCCGTTATCACTGCACTTTCGCGTGCCGACCATGGCGATAGCAACTTCATCGTCAAAGTCGGGAAATTCGCCTTTAACATACAGCACCGCAGGCGGATCAACAAGATGCGCGAGCCGCTTTGGATAGCGCTTATCGTTCGGAACGATTATATCATAGCCCTTCTCCTCGCAGTGATCAAGGATACTGTCGCAATACTCAAGCTTAGTTCTGCGATAACGCTCTAACTCGCTCTTACTGAGAATCCCGAGCCGCTCAACATCGCTATGCCCTGCTTCATAAAAGGCACGCGCAGACTTATAGTGCTCAGTAATATTCAACAGCTTTCTGCTGCCCTGTCCGAGCACCTGCTGAATAAACACCCAGTACCTCATGCTTGAAGTTCGTGTCATGACTTCATCAGCTCCCACAGCAAAATTGCAGCGGCAGACGCGGCATTAAAGGACTCGGCGCGGCCATTGATGGGTATTGTTATGCGGCGGTCACAAAGGTCAACCGTCTCGTCGGAAAGGCCGTTCGCCTCATTTCCGACAAAGACAACGCATCCGTCATGAAAACCTGCATTTTGTACAGTTTCAGCGTCAGGGTCAACCACCGAGGCATAGACCTCCAGACCAATATTCTTAAGTCCTGATATGCCTTCCGCAAAATTATCAAACCTTATCATCGGTACACGCAGCAGCGCACCCATTGACGCACGCAGCGCCTTTGGATTATAAGGGTCGCAGCAATTACCGAACAGCAGCATGCCGTCAACACCGAGGGCCTCTGCAGTACGGGAGATGGCGCCGAGATTACCCGGATCGGAAAGATCGGCACATGCAACATAACGACCTTTAGGATCAAGGTCGGACACAGAGCAGGTGGCAGAGATCGGCAAGACACTCAGTACACCCTGAGCCGAATCGGTCTGGCTCATCTTATCAAAGACATCTCCGCTGACAAGATAGGCGTTTGACGAATGCGCCGCAATAAGTTCAATGTCATCGGGAAATTTATCGAGGGCCTTTTGCGTAAAATACAGTTCATCAGCCTGCTGACCGTTGAGGGCTGCATCGCGGCAAAGGCGCAAGCCTTCAAGCGCAAACTGTCCGTATTCCCTACGGGCAGACGCACTTCGCATCAAGAAACAGACCTGCTTTACACGGTCATTATTTTTGCTTGTGATGGGCTGAAATTTCACGGCTTGACCCCCTTGAAACTGCGTATAAGTAAGCAAAAGACACGCCCGTGTGCGCGGGCGTGTCAAAATTATTTAGCCAGAGCCTTCTTTGCGGTCTCAACGAGAGTTGCAAATCCCTGAGCATCGCTGACAGCGATCTCTGCGAGCATCTTTCTGTTCATTTCGATGTTAGCCTTTTTAAGACCGTTCATGAAAGTAGAATAGTTGATTCCGTTGATCTTGCAGGCGGCAGAAATACGGGTGATCCACAGACGGCGGAAATCACGCTTCTTCTGCTTACGGCCGATATAAGCATACTGGCCGCTCTTCATAACCGCTTCTTTAGCGGTACGGAACAGCTTGGACTTTGCTCCGAAATAACCCTTAGCGAGCTTTAATATCTTCTTTCTTCTTTTGCGCGTCATCATAGCGCCTTTAACGTGAGCCATTATTCTTTACCTCCGATATCATCGTGTGATCGATAGCCGATCTTAATTTTTATTTATAGGGGATCAGGCGCTTGACCTGCGCTACGTTGGTGACATCCGCCATAGCAGTCTTACGCAGATTTCTCTTGCGCTTTGCGGTCTTCTTGTTCAGAATGTGAGACTTGTAAGCGTGTGCGCGCTTTACCTTGCCGGTCTTGGTCAGGCTGAAGCGTTTTTTAGCACCGCTGTGTGTTTTGATCTTAGGCATTATATTTTCCTCCTTAACATTGTAGACACAGTTTATTTTGCCGACTTGGGAGCAAGGAACATAAGCATGTTTCTGCCCTCAAGCTTTGCCGGCTTCTCGACGTTGGCAAACTCCGAGCAATACTCAGCAAATCGATTCATCGTATTCAAGCCGATTTCCGGATGTCCCATCTCGCGTCCGCGGAAACGGATCGAAACCTTGACCTTATTGCCTGCCTTGAGGAATTTAATGGCGTGGCCGCCCTTCGTTTCAAAATCGTGGGTATCGATGTTCAGGGAAAGACGAATTTCCTTGATCTCGATGACCTTCTGATTCTTCTTCGATTCTTTGTCGCGCTTGGTCTGTTCGAAACGGTATTTACCGTAGTCCATGATCTTGCACACGGGCGGAGTAGCCTGCGGCGCGATCTTTACCAGATCAAGATCTCTCTGCTCAGCGATCTTGAGAGCCTCCTTGGCAGACATAACACCAAGCTGCGCTCCGTCGTCACCGATCAATCGAACCTGCGCGTCGTTGATCTCCTCATTGATGAATAATTCTTTGCTGCTAATGGTCGAAGCACCTCCTAAACATAACAAAAGTGCGAACAGACACAATTCCGCTCACACCAACAAATACACCGATACCTCGGCGAAATATTGACCCGCGCAGCTCTCTGCACAAGGTGAGACGGATATCCGTTCTGCTTTGTTTACCCATTGATTATACACATCAGCCGCTCAATTGTCAACAATTATTTTACTAATTTTTTGAATGTACCCACTTTTTTAGCAGATAATGCTACAAAGGAGTGCTGATTATGCGAAAAACTAAGATCGTTTGCACTATGGGACCATCTACCCGTCAGCCGCATATTATCCGAGGACTCATTGAGGCAGGTATGAACGTTGCGCGGCTTAATCTCTCACATGAGGATCATCAAACCCACGCCAAGATGTGCGAGATCATCAGAAACGAGCGCGACGCACTTAACAGGCATATCGCCATTTTGGCAGATACCAAGGGGCCTGAGGTGCGAGTCGGCAAGCTTATTCAGCCAATTGAGGTTACAAAGGGACAAACTATAGAGCTTATGTCGGGCGAAGAGCAGATCGACAGCCGCATACCTATACGACTGCCT
>CAZDIN010000099.1:0-4422 GCA_964505515.1 uncultured Eubacteriales bacterium
AGACCCATAAGCTGCTGTACCTTTTCGGTGTCCATTATCTCATCATAAGCCTTCGGGCCGACGTTGTGGCCGAAGATAAGGCGCGGCTCGGTGGTCAGCTTATAATTGTAGCCCGAGAAGGCCTGCGAGATCTCACCCTTAGCGGTACGCCAATCGGCACCGATGGCCGCAACTACCTTGCCCACATATTCAGGCTCCTTTATCCATGCAACATAGCTTGCAACGCAGCCCTTTATGCTTGAGCCGTCACCGGTCCAATTAGTGCCCCAGAAGTGAAGCACTCCGCCCTCAATTTTGCTTACTGTTTCTTGCGACAAGCCTTCGAGGTCGTTTGTGCCGTTAAGCATAGCGCCGGTAAGCTTAATTTCGATATGGTCATCGTATGTGGATACATACTTGCTGCCTGCAAGCTTAACAGTATGACCTTCTCCCTCAAGCCCCCAAGGCAGTCGGTACATCATCGGATTGTTGGGATAGTCCATTTTGTCGCCGATATGCCATCCATCAGCCTCGGTAGAAACAAGAAGCTGGATATCCTTTATACAAACGGTTATCTCGGCATCATCGGGAAGCTCAACATCGCTGTTCTTATAAACAGCACCGATAGCGACCAACTTGCGATATTTTTCGTCGGCAGGATACATGTTCGCAGGGTTGATGCGCTCATCCATGTAGGTCTGCAGCTCGCTGGGCAGATTCATTGACATATAAATAGGGTCGTGCAGCTTCTCGACGGGGATATATCCCATAAAGGGATCGGGATTAGCAATCGATTTATACAGTATGTTAAAATCGGTCCAGATAACCCTGCCGTCACCGACAACGGGCACCTCAGTCAATCTTTTCAGCACCTCGGCGTTGACCATGTAAACACCGTCATAGATCGCATATCCTTCCGCTTCCATATCAAAGTATTCGCTGACGTCCCAGCCCTTACTTCCGCCTGCATTTATGATATCAGCGTTTACGTCTTGGTAGCCCTCCGGCACCTCGTAATAAGGAACATATGCTTCCGCTGACGATTCGGTCTTACTGATGGCGGCTGAACCGACGTCACCCGAATTGTCATTCGGCGCACAGGACGCAACGCAACCGACAAGCATTACAGATGCCAACATAACTTGAAGGATTCTTTTCATTGTCCTTCGCCCCTTATCATTATTACAGGGGCGGCAGTACCCACTGCCACCCCTGCTTCTTTATCAGGATTATTTCAATCCCAGCCACTGCTGGATCAGATCGGTATCCATAAGTGTGTCGTATGAATTCGGTCCGACGGTGTGGCCGAAGATAACGCGCGGCTCGGTAGTAAGCTTATGATTGTAGCCGGAGAAGGCCTGAGATATTGCATCCTGCGGAGTTCGCCAGTCAGCGCCCACCGTAGCGGCAACCTTGCCTACATACTCCTCTTCCTTGATCCACGCGGTGTAACCTGCCACCACGCCCTGAACCGTTTTGTCATGAACATCAACGTTTCCGCCCCAGAAGTGAAGCACGGCTTCTTCGGTGTCGCCTTTAGAGCCAGCCTGCAAGCCCTGATATGTTCCGTTAAGCATAGAGCCCAACAGCTTTATCTCATAGTGATCGTCGTACTCGACTACGCGTGTGGAAGGAACCTTTGCAGTGCTAGATTGATTTTCCCAAGGAATCGGGTAAAGAGAGTCCGGCCTTGAAGGTTTGTCGGTCTGTCTGGCGATATACCAACCATCCTCTTCAGTGCGGATGAAAAGAGATGTTTTACCAATGCAGACTGTTATCTCGGCATCGTCAGGAATCTCCTCTCCTGCCACCTTATAAATAGCACCGATGGTCATGATCTTGTCGTATTTTGCATTATAAGGATACATGTTCGCAGGGTTGATGCGCGCACTCATATACGTCTGCACCTCACTGGGCAGATGCATCGACATATAAACGGGGTCGTGCAGCTTGTCAACGGGAATGTGTCCTGTAAAGGAGTCCGAGCCGGCCGATATGTCAAGTATCTTATAGTCGGTCCAGATAACCTTTGCGTCGCCCACGACAGGCACCTCGGTCAGTCTTTTGAGCACCTCGGCGTTGACCATGTAAACACCGTCATAGATCGCATATCCTTCCGCTTCCATATCAAAGTATTCGCTGACGTCCCAGCCCTTACTTCCGCCTGCTTTTATGATATCAGCGTTTACGTCCTGATAGCCTTCGGGTACCTCGTAATAAGGTACATAGGTCTCATCTGACGATGCGGACTGGCTCGACGTCGCCTGGCTTGAGCCGTCTGCTGTATCTTTCGGTGTGCAGGATGTAAAACAGCCTATCAGCATTACGGCTGCCAAGACCATACTTATCCATCTTTTCATATAAAATACCTCCTAAAAGTCTCATCTAAAAATATCATACCTAAAATTATTTGTCAATAAATATCAGCCTTACGGCTCAAGTTTTGGAATATCCTCTATTTTCGCATGTTTAAGTTTAGTAACTTTGACAATCAAGTTTTGTGCTGTTGCATATTTTGAGAAATGTGGTAAAATAACAATGTAAGAATGCCTATTCTGCAAGGAGGCTCTGTTTGATGCCTGACATCACCGCACGCACACCCTGGGAGTCCCATATGGGCAACCTTCCGTTGCATCTTGATTACTTTGAGGGCACCCTTTTCGACGCGGTCGCCCTCACGGCAGATAAATATCCCGAACAGGTAGCACTCGACTTCATGGGCAGGTCGATCACCTACCGCGCCCTCGTTAAAAACATCCTGCGCTGCGCCGCTTCTCTCAAGGGGATAGGCGTTTCGGCAGGCGACCGTGTGACCGTCGCCCTTCCCAACTGTCCGCAGGCAGTCTATCTTTTTTACGCCATAAACCTCGTCGGCGGCATAGCCAACATGATACATCCGCTCTCCGCCGAAAAGGAGATAGAGTTTTACCTCAACGAATCTGAGAGCGTCGCCGCCGTCACCCTCGATTCGTTTTACGAAAAGTTCGACGCGGCGCGCAAAAACACTCCCTTGCGCACCCTGCTTATCGCAAGCATCAAGGACGAGCTTTCGCCGCTTGTCAGGTTCGGCTACTCGCTGACCGAGGGCCGCAGGATAAAAAAGATCCCCTCAAATGCACCCGTTCTGCGCTGGAAGGATCTTATGCGTGCTGGCCGTGGCTTCCACAGCTCCTGCCGCGTCGAGCGGAACCCCAACGACACCGCCGTTATTCTTTATTCCGGCGGTACCACAGGCACCACCAAGGGCATTGAGCTGACCGACCGCAACTGCAACGCCCTGAGCCAGCAGGTGCTTGCCGCCAACCCCATGTTCCGCGTAGGCGACCGCATGCTCGCCGCGATGCCGCTGTTCCACGGCTTCGGGCTTGGCGTATGCATCCACACCATGCTCTCGCAGGGAGGCAGATGTGTTCTTGTGCCGCGGTTTACGGCGGCAAGCTATGCGAAGCTGATGGTACGCTATCGCTGCAACTTCGTCGCAGGGGTCCCCACCCTCTACGAAGCGCTTTTGCGTCTGCCGAATATGGACAAAGCAGACCTGAGCAGCCTTAAAGGCGTCTTTTCGGGAGGCGATTCTCTCTCGGTCGAGCTGAAAAAGAAGCTCGACAAATTTCTGCGCGACCACAAGGCAACCGTACAGGTGCGCGAAGGCTACGGCACCACCGAAACGGTCACCGCCTGCTGCCTTACCCCATCCCACAGCTTCAAGGAGGGCAGCATCGGCCTGCCCTTTCCCGATATGTATATTAAGATCGTCGCGCCCGATACCGACCGCGAACTGCCCTACGGAGAAGAGGGCGAGATATTGATCGCAGGCCCGACGGTGATGAAGGGGTACATGAACGACCCTGACGAGACCGCCGCCGTCCTGCAGGCCCACGCCGACGGGCTTACATGGGTGCGCACGGGCGACCTCGGCATTATGGACGAGGAGGGCTTCCTCTATTTCCGCGGCCGCGCAAAGCGCATGATAGTGTCCTCGGGGTACAACGTCTACCCCGCACAGATAGAAAATATCCTCGATGCGCACGAATTAGTGCAGATGAGCTGCGTCATCGGTGTCCCCGACTCATACCGCATGCAAAAGGTCAAGGCGTTTGTTAAGCTTGCGGCAGGCGTCGAGGCAAGCGAGGCGACCCGTGAGGTCTTGCTTGCCTATTGCCGCAAGAGCATTGCAAAATACGCCATGCCCTACGACATCGAGTTTCGCGAAGAACTGCCTAAGACCCTCGTCGGCAAGGTGGCCTACCGTCAGCTTGAGGAGGAAGAGCTTGAGAAGCTCAAAGGACAGGCCGAACCCTCCGTGTGACAGCAACAAGTCTTGAAGATCAGGCGGGTCAGTGGTATAATTTGGTCTGCAAGAGTATACTTGGAGGTGCATGTGTTTTGCAAAAGGTTAATATTAAAAAGAGCGTTTTCTCCGCAATGTTATTAGCGATAGGC
>CAZDIN010000100.1:0-4407 GCA_964505515.1 uncultured Eubacteriales bacterium
TTTTTCGTGATAAAAGGTATTGCCCGAAAACACCTATAAACAATTTATCCCCACCGAGCGATCGGTGGGGATTTTATATGCATTGAATTATTTTAATATAAATGGTATAATCTAACGGACAGATCAAAATTTGATGGAGATATTCGATGGAATTACAATCTTTGCTCAAAAAGCCGTTGCCGCAAATGCCGCCCGAAATAATTGATGCACTGAAAGAAAATGCGATCACCCCAACCTCTTTCGAGAACAAAAACGATATATTGTCTAACCACAGGTTGCAGACCGAGATCGGATATACAAAAACGGACGACGGCACCTATCTTGTCGCTATGGTTTGTCCCATGCCGAAGATCACGGTCGATATGATTGAATGGTGGTTCTGGTGGCATGCACAGGACAGCCTTCGCTATCGAGTCTGGTATCCGGGCAACCACATCAGCATTAAATATCACAAGAAAGACAGCGCGTTTTTTGAACAGCCTGCCCTTCCTGCGTTTGTACCCAACACACAATATCCGGTCGAGCGGATCGGCGGCATCAAGATGCCATTGCGAATCGATTTCGTGACGCCTGAGGAATTTGGCTTTTCGCGACAGGTGATGTGCGAAAACAACGTCCTCAAAATTGTATGTGGCCATGTCGGTGCGTTCAATAATTTGGTCAAGCACACGGAAATGGCACATATTTTCAAAAAGACGGACGACGGAATGTTTATGATCAGTAGGTTTTGGCTCGGAAATACGATGAAGAATTCGGTTTTGAGAAAACTCATCATAACAGACGATATGGCAAAAGGAATGGCAGAGCACTGCTGCATCGAATATCGCAATCTGTGCGAGATACTCCCCGTTTTGTATGAAAATTATAGATGCACAAATTCAGCTTTGCCGAAGAAATGAAGAGCGGTGCGGCGTGCGGTTCTGTGATTTGCGCGTTCCCGCTCTTATGTGCGACCCACCGCACAATGCGTGATGTCCTTAACGGACATTACACCGCCTCCATTCGCCTACGGCGAGAGATATTGCAACGCAGTGTTATTCGGCTTACAGCCGAATGTTATTTGCTTCGCAAGTTATAGGCGAATAGAATATCACTAAGTCCAACAGACTTAATATCACTTTCGCAAAGTAAAAATATCACGCTGACTTTAGGCAGTATATTACTTAACAGACAAAAAGAAAGAGAAGACTCGTAAAAACGAATCTTCTCTTTCCTGTTGTTAGTGGGTTTGGGCAACAGCCCAACTGCATTTGTACGCACAAATGCGATGCTGGTTCTTCTTAACGAGAAGTGAATGAATTTTCATATTCTCCGATAATAACAATGCATAAGCCTCGGTGATTATTTTATCGTTTCATATATCCGACGGCGGACCGAAGGATTCGGAGTCGTAGCCCGGGGCGTTTATAGTGTCGCTGATGTGCTTCATAGTTCGCATCTCGTCAATTTCATCCAGCGTACGACTAATGTCGGCTGAACTCCCACCGCCGCTGCTGCCGTAGGAATAGTCGTCATCGCTGCTGCCTGAGGAGAAATATGGCATGGCCTTAATATACAGAAATACGACCCCCGCAATAACTATCGGCCAGTACCAGTAGTTTTTGATGATGTGCAGCAACCAGCCGCCGTCATTAGCAGCCGCTCTGTCTTTTATTATGGCCTTGGCAACATCTGTACAGGCAGAGTGCTGCGTGTCGGTGTAGTAGATGGGCAGGTCACTGTAACTCTGCCAGCCTTCGACGTACCGCTCGATAGAGTCGCCGTCGGAAAAGTAGTATTCCTTGTTGCCGACTTCATAGGTATAGTAGTTGGCGTACACCGTCTTGCCGGTGGCCGTCTCCAAATACTGCACGGCCTCTTCATCTTCACTGATAAGCATTGGCACAATGGCGCCTTTTTTGTTTCGATAAAGGCCGACGTAGGCCGCACCGTCGTTGAGCTTGATAAATTGGTTGCCCTCCAGTTCGCAAATGACTTCATCAGCCATTGATACATCTATGACTGGTCCCTGAGAGCCGATGGTTATCTGCCAAGCATAGACGATCATGCCGATAATGAAACAGGCGATAACTGCAAAAATAATAAACTTTTTCATACAGTTTTATCCTTTCATTTAATATAAGCAGACGCTAATAAGAATTGAAAGTATTTTCAAATTCTCCCATAAGAACACATATCAAACCGGTGGGGTGATTTTATATCGGGCGGCGGTCCGCGCCGCTGCGTTAGTTCCTGCATTCGAGCAAGTCTGCGGCTTGGCTTGAAGGTCTAAGTTAGGTTCATTCTCTGCCGAGGCGCTGAGCCATGTCGCACAGCTCGTCGTCGCTGTAAAACTCGACCGAGAGGCAGCCCTTTCCGTTGCTGCCCGTGATCTTGACCTTTCTGCCGAGCGACTGGGTCAGCGACAGTTCAACCTCTTTATAGAAGGGCAGGGTCGGGTTGCTTTCAGCGCTCGATGCTCTCCTCTTTGACTTTGCGAGCTTTTCTAACTCGCGCACGGTCGCGCCGCCGCGAGCCATGTTCAATGCGACGTCGCGAAGCTGCGGATCCTCGATCGCAAGCAACGCGCGCGCGTGTCCTGAGGTGATCTCCCCTTTTTCAAGCAGGCCGAGCATCTCCTCGGGCAACGCCAGAAGGCGCAGTGTGTTTGCAACGGCAGGACGCGACTTGCCGACAGCCTGCGCGACCTGATCCTGCGTCATGGAGAAGCGGTCCATCAGCGAGCGGTAGCCGCGAGCCTCTTCAACGGGGTTCAGGTCTTCGCGCTGCAGGTTTTCGATCATGGCGATCTCTGCACATTCGCGGTCATCGGTCTCCCTTATGATAACGGGCACGGTTTCAAGCCCTGCCATACGGCTTGCACGCCAACGGCGCTCACCTGCGACGATCTGGTATCCGAGGTTTGCCATCGGACGCACGGTAATGGGCTGCAAAAGTCCGTACTGACGGATGCTTTCCGCCAGTTCGGCAAGCGCCGCTTCGTCAAACTGACGGCGAGGCTGCTCGCGGTTTGGCTCGATCTCGGTGATGCGAAGCTCGGTAACGGCGTTTTCATTAACCGCGTTGTCGGAGAAAAGATAATCCAATCCCCTGTTCAGCCCGTGTTTTTTATTGCTTGCCATAATACTCCCCCTTACTTCCTGTTTATCTCGGCGGCGAGGGCGTCATACGCCAACGCGCCCTTGTTTGAGCGGTCGAAATACTGAATTGGCTGTCCGAAGCTTGGCGCCTCGCTGAGCCTTACCGTTCGAGGTATGAAGGTCTTGAAGACCTTGCGCGGAAAATATTTTTTGACCTCCGCGACCACCTGTTGCGTCAGGTTGAGCCTGCCGTCGAACATGGTCAGCAGCACGCCCTCAAGCTCAAGCAGTGGGTTGTACTTCTGGCGGATAAGGCGGACGGTCGACATGAGCTGAGAGAGGCCCTCGAGTGCGTAGTACTCGCACTGGATCGGCACAAGCACGGTGTCGGAGGCGGTCAGCGCGTTGAGGGTGATAAGCCCCAGCGACGGAGGACAGTCGAGCAATATGTAGTCGTAGTTACTGCGAACGAGCGAGATCGCCGCTTTGAGCAGGTTTTCGCGCTTTGGCAGGTCGATCATCTCGATCTCTGCGCCTGCAAGATCCATGTTGCTCGGCAGGATCGACACGCCCTCAAACTGCGTTTCAACCGTTGCGTCCTCGATCTTAGCCGAGCGCGTCAGTATATCGTAGCTCGACAGGCGGATGTCGCGCTTGTTCAGTCCGTAGCCGCTGGTCGAGTTGCCCTGCGGATCGATGTCGATGAGCAGCACCTTGCACCCCTGCCTGCCAAGACCGGCGGCGAGGTTGACGGCGGTGGTGGTCTTTCCGACCCCACCCTTTTGGTTTACGATAGAAATTACCTTGCTCATGGACATCCCTCTCTTTGTTAACTAAGAAAAGTATAACACATCCCGATGAATATTGGAAGCAGAAAATATGATTTGACGAAAAAAGGAATGTTTCATGTGAAACATTCCTTTTTTTTTACGGCAGTGCCCAACTATTTTACATTCGAACGAATGAAAATCAACACAAAGTGATAATTATGTGTACAATGATAATCGGAGGTGACAATATGAAGACAAACAGACTCAAAGAACTGAGAGAAAACGCAGGCAAAAATCAGAGTGAGATTGCAGAGATACTGAACATGACCTGTCGGCAATACAGCTTATATGAAAAAGGGGAAAGACATCTCAAGACAAAGCATATAATTATGCTTTGCAAATATTACAATGTGTCTACTAACTACATTTTAGGTCTTCCCGACAACCTGCCTTACCCGAAACGGTGAGCACAGTAGCTTAATTCTATGGCGATCGCGTCAAAAAGGATTCCAAAGGGTCGCTGACCCTTTGGTCGTTGGGAAAGGGTTTCAAAAGGG
>CAZDIN010000101.1:0-571 GCA_964505515.1 uncultured Eubacteriales bacterium
TGATAACAGACCGCTTAATTTTGATGAGTTTTATTCAAAGGTAGGACAGGCTGTTTTTGTCAGTGCAACCCCCGGTGACTTCGAGATGAAGCATTGTCCCACGCCTGTTGAGCAGGTAATTCGTCCGACCGGTCTGCTTGATCCTGAGATCGAGGTCAAGCCAACCGACGGACAGATCGACGACCTGCTTTCAGAGATCAATATGCGCGTATCAGTAAATGAAAGGGTGCTTGTGACCACCCTTACAAAGAAGATGGCCGAGGATCTGACCGACTATCTGACCAACCGCAATATAAAGGTCAGATACATGCATCACGATATTGACGCAATTGAGCGAATGGAGATCATCCGCGACCTGAGAAGCGGCGAATTTGACGTGTTGGTCGGAATCAACCTGTTGCGTGAGGGTCTTGATATTCCCGAGGTGTCGCTTGTGGCTATACTCGACGCCGACAAGGAAGGTTTCCTGCGGAGTGCGACCTCGCTTATCCAGACTGTCGGACGAGCAGCACGAAACGCAGAAGGCAAGGTCATCATGTACGCCGACAACCTAACTCCGTCAATGGAACAG
>CAZDIN010000101.1:581-4403 GCA_964505515.1 uncultured Eubacteriales bacterium
CGCCGCCGCGAAATACAGATGCTCTACAATAAAGAAAACGGCATCATTCCGAAAACTATCGTAAAGGATGTGCGTGAGATCATCGAGATCACGCCTAAAACCGAGAAAAACAAGGCAGGAGTCAAATTATCCAAGAAGGAACGTCTGGAGCTTATTGACCGCCTGACGCGCGAGATGAAGAATGCTGCAAAGCTGCTCGAATTCGAGCATGCGGCATACTTGCGCGACAGAATCAAATCTCTTGAAAACCAATAATTACGGAGGACAAAATGTCTGTTGATAAAATTGTGATACAGGGCGCCAGAGAACACAACCTAAAGAATGTGGATCTCGTTATACCCCGTGACAAATTGGTTGTGTTTACGGGGCTTTCCGGCTCAGGTAAATCATCCTTAGCGTTCGACACAATCTATGCCGAGGGGCAGAGAAGATATGTTGAATCCTTATCAAGCTATGCACGGCAGTTTCTCGGACAGATGGAAAAGCCTGACGTTGAGAACATCGAGGGGCTTTCTCCCGCCATTTCCATTGACCAAAAGACGACGTCTAAAAATCCGCGGTCTACCGTTGGCACGGTTACTGAGATACACGACTATTTCCGTTTACTGTACGCGAGGGTAGGCGTGCCGCACTGTCCTGTATGCAGCCGCGAGATTGTTCAGCAAACCGTCGACCAGATCGTAGATCAGGTCATGGCCATCGAGCCGGAATCAAAGATAATGATAATGGCACCAATAGTCCGCGGCCGCAAAGGCGAGCATGTAAAGGAGCTCGAAAAGGCAAAGAAATCGGGCTTTGCACGCGTTCGTATCGACGGAATACTCTATGACCTCAGTGAAAAAATTGAGATCGAAAAGAATAATAAGCACAACATTGAAATAGTTGTCGACCGTCTTGTTATCCGCGAGGGTATCGAGTCACGTCTGACAGATTCGATCGAAACTGCGGCATCCATGTCTGACGGTTTGATCATCGTATCGGTTATCGGAGGAGATGACCTTCTCTTTTCACAGAATTATTCTTGTCCGGAGCATGGAATCAGCGTTGAAGAGCTGACGCCTCGTATGTTTTCCTTCAACAACCCTTTCGGCGCATGTAAAAAATGCTCAGGACTCGGCGTGTATATGAAGGTCGATCCTTCGCTTGTTATCAGCGATATTTCTCTGCCGTTGTCTAAGGGTGCGATCCGTGCGAGCGGATGGAATTCTATCGACAGGTATAATTCTATTGCGAATATGTATTTTCAAGGATTGGCTGATAAATACGGCTTTACCCTCGACACTCCGTTAAAGGACCTGTCAAAAGAGGCGATGGACGCTGTTTTGTACGGAACCGGCAGCGAAAAACTTCGACTCAAAAGGTCAGCTTCTCTTGGCGGCGGCTCCTATCAGGCTGCCTTTGAGGGCGTTATAAACAACCTTGAAAGGCGCTTCAAGGAAAGCAACAGTGATGCCGCACGAAGCGAGATAGAGTCCTACATGAGTGTCTGCGAATGTCCTGAATGTAAAGGCGCTCGACTTAATCCAATTTCACTAAATGTGACCGTTGACGGCAGAAATATCGATGAGGTGAGCAATCTTTCCGTGTCGCAGGCGCTGAAATTCTTCGACAGCATAAACCTCTCCGAAAGAGATAGACAGATAGCGCACGGCATTATTAAGGAGATAAAGAGCCGTTTAATGTTCCTTGACAGCGTGGGTCTGAACTATCTTACGATGTCGCGTTCTGCCGCTACACTTTCAGGCGGTGAAAGTCAGAGGATCAGGCTTGCAACTCAGATCGGTTCATCCTTGACCGGCGTGTTGTATATCCTCGATGAGCCAAGCATCGGACTTCATCAGCGTGATAATGATAAACTGCTTGATACACTTAAGCATCTTCGCGACATCGGCAACACTCTGATAGTAGTCGAGCACGACGAGGACACTGTTCGTGCGGCAGATTTTGTCGTGGACGTCGGCCCCGGTGCAGGCGTTAACGGCGGCGAGGTGCTTTGTTCAGGCAGCATCGACGACATTATGGCATGTGAAAAGTCTATCACAGGTGACTACCTTTCCGGCAGGCGTGTTATTCCTTTACCGAAGCAACGCAGAAAGGGAAACGGTAGCAGTCTTAGAATAGTCGGCGCAAATCAAAACAACCTTAGGAATATCGATGTAGAAATTCCGCTCGGAATGTTTGTTGCAGTAACAGGCGTATCAGGGTCAGGAAAATCATCGCTTATAAACGAGATACTCTATAAAAAGCTCGCTAACGTTCTTAACGGAGCACGCAGCAAATCAGGTGAGCATAGAGCTATTACAGGAATAGAGGCCCTCGATAAGATCATAGCGATCGATCAGTCGCCGATCGGCAGGACACCGCGCTCCAACCCTGCAACTTATACGGGTGTGTTTAACGACATCCGCGAGCTCTTTGCGCACACTCAGGATGCAAAATTGCGCGGATACGACTCAGGCAGGTTCTCATTTAATGTCAAAGGCGGACGGTGCGAAGCATGTCAGGGCGACGGAATTATTCAGATAGAGATGCACTTTTTACCCGATATTTATGTACCCTGTGAGGTCTGTAAGGGTAGGCGGTACAACCGCGAGACGCTCGAGGTGAAATTCAAGGGTAAGAGCATCTATGATGTTCTTGACATGACGGTTGAGGAGGCGGTACAATTCTTTGATGCTCAGCCGAAGATATACCGAAGACTGAAGACCCTCTACGATGTTGGACTCGGATATATCAAACTCGGTCAGCCTGCGACCACCCTTTCAGGCGGTGAGGCACAAAGAGTAAAGCTTGCTACAGAGCTATCCAAACGCTCAACAGGCAAGACGATCTATGTACTTGATGAGCCGACCACGGGTCTGCACTCCTATGACGTTCACAAGCTGATCGATGTCCTCAACAAGCTTGTTGACGCAGGAAACACAGTGCTTGTAATTGAGCATAATCTTGATGTTATCAAGACCGCCGACCATATCATCGACCTCGGCCCTGAGGGAGGAGACGGAGGCGGAATGATCGTTGCTTCGGGTACGCCTGAGGAGGTCGCTAAGGTAGATGGCTCATATACGGGACAGTATTTGAAAAAATATTTGGAAGGAAAATAAATGTTCGGATATGTAAAAATTCACAAGCCTGAACTTAAGGTCGCGGAGTACGAAACCTATAAAGCATTGTACTGCTCGTTGTGCCGCAATCTTGGGAAGAACTACGGGCACATCTTGAGAATGACACTCAGCTATGATTTTACCTTTATTACCGTGCTGGCGTTATCACTGCAGGAGACCCCTTGTGATTTCAAAAAATCAAGATGTGTTTACAACCCGTTCAAAAATTGCTATTATAATACGAAGTATAACGAAGTGCTTGATCGTGTTTCCGCGATCGCCGCCTTAATGGTCTGTTATAAGATCGAGGACAACATTCGGGATGAAAAAGGACTTAAGCGGTTCCTTTGCAGAGTGGCAAGGCTTGTTCTAAGCCGCAGGTTCAGAAAGGCAATGACCGAATACCCCGATGTTTATGCAGCGCTTGAAGAATTAAATGACCGTCAAATCAAGGCTGAATCGTCCGAAGATCTAAGCGTCGATGCTGTGGCTGAGCCTTCAGCAACAGCTCTTGCAAAGCTTTGTCAAGGATTTTCGGTTACAGACGTCGACGCAGACAGGCTGTATCGCATCGGTTACTGTGTCGGCAAGTGGGTCTATCTGATGGATGCGCTTGAGGATAAAGAGGAAGACCTCAGGATCGGTCGGTTCAATCCGTTGACTGACTATGCGGATGATGCTGTTATTGCAATAATGAACGTCTGCTCAAATGAGGCCG
>CAZDIN010000102.1:0-4341 GCA_964505515.1 uncultured Eubacteriales bacterium
CAGCGCTCTTAAGAATGCCACCGAGCTTGCCGAGCGCTTGTCAAAAGCAAGAATGGAGGCTGCAACTCGCCTTTCTGATTCAATTTGCAGGGAACTCGCTGAGCTTGATATGCCAAAGGTGCGCTTTGTCTGTGAGCATCGCACTTCGTCGTTGGGTCCGAATGGCATTGATAATATTGAATTTTTGATATCCGTCAACCCCGGTGAAGCACCGAAACCGCTTGCAAAGATTGCGTCGGGCGGTGAGCTCTCACGCATAATGCTCGCGATAAAGAGTGTGCTTGCAGATAAAAATGATGTACCTACCCTGATATTTGATGAGATCGATACCGGCATCAGCGGCCATGCGGCACAGCAGGTGGGTGTAAAGTTAAAGTCGATCGCATCAAATGTACAGGTTTTATGTGTAACCCATCTGTCGCAAATTGCCGCACTGGCAGACCATCACTACAGAATTACCAAGAAAACCGACGTTGACAGAACCTTTACACAGGTCGATCTGCTCGATAGAAACGGGAGGATCTTCGAGGTCGCAAGGATCATGTCAGGCTCAACCCCGAGTCAGACCATGCTTGCATCGGCTGAGGAGCTGATTGACAACGGTGAAAAGTTGTAGTATAATCAACCAAGTTTTGTATTTTAGATTAGGAGGCATATAGATGTCTGTATTTGACGATTTGAAAGCACGCGGTATGATAGCGCAATGTACCGATGAAGAGAGGGTACGCGAACTTCTTGAAAACGAGAAGGTTACGTTTTATATTGGTTTTGACCCGACAGCCGACAGCCTTCATGTAGGTCACTTTGTTGCCATGATGGTCATGGCTCATATGCAGCGAGCAGGACACCGACCGATCGCACTGTTCGGCGGCGGTACCGGAATGATCGGAGACCCCTCGGGCAAGACCGACATGCGCAAAATGCTTACCAAGGATGATATCAATCATAATGTTCAGTGCTTCCAGAAGCAGATGGCAAAGTTTATCGATTTCTCTGAAGGTAAGGCGCTGATGGTCAACAACGCCGATTGGCTTGACAACCTCAATTACATAGACTTCTTGCGTGAGGTCGGAGTTCATTTCTCGGTCAACCGCATGCTTGCCTTTGAGTGCTACAAGCAGAGGCTCGAGAGGGGATTGTCCTTCTTTGAACTCAACTACATGCTGATGCAAAGCTACGACTTTTTGATGCTCAACCGTAAGTATGGATGTTTAATGCAGCTTGGCGGTGACGATCAGTGGAGCAACATCATTGGCGGTATCGAGCTCAACCGCAGATGCGACGGTAAAGAAGTGTTCGGCCTGACCGTTAAGCTTCTGCAGACAAGCGACGGAAAGAAGATGGGGAAGACCGAAAAGGGTGCCGTATGGCTCAATCCCGAAAAGACCTCGCCCTATGATTTCTACCAGTATTGGAGAAACATCGCTGACGCCGATGTTATCCATACAATGAAAATGCTGACCTTTATGCCGCTTGAGGAGATCGCTCAGTATGAGAATCTTACGGGCAGCGACATCAACAAGGCTAAGGAACGCCTTGCGTTTGAGGTTACAAAGCTGATCCACTCCGAAGAGGAGGCTGTGAAGGCTCAGGAGTCTGCACGCGCACTGTTCGGAAACGGAACAAATCTTGATGATATTCCGTCTTCGCAGTTTAATGCAATTGGAATGAATATCATTGACGTTTTGATTGCAGCTAAGCTTGTTCCGTCAAAGTCGGAGGCGCGACGTCGTGTTCAGCAGGGAGGAGAAGCGGTCGACGACATAAAGGTTGACGACCTGAACCTGTGCCTTAAGGCTGAGGACTTTGAGAAGGGCTATGTGATCGTTAAAAAAGGCAAGAAGGTCTACCACAAGATCGTCCTGTAGTACAAGTAAATACTGACTGAACACCGCGAATTGAGTGATCTCAATTCGCGGTGTTTTAATATGTGCTTTAGTGTGGTAATATACTGAAACACAAATTCCGTATGTACGCTTGGGTTACATAAACACTATTAGTGGTGTTTACATAACACTGTTTACATAACTAATTGACTATTTACATAATATTTGTTATGTAAAGTTTGTCATTTCCGCTGAATTTGAGTTGATCCCATAAATTTGGCTTGCATTTAGCGGCACTTTGTACTATTATATTATTACGTCAGTTTTTGTAGCAGAACAAGAATGTTATGTTAACTTTACTGCAAGACCCGGTTACATATTACAATTTGTATATTATGTCCTGTGGTGTCATATCTCCTTCGTTCGTATCATAAGATGTACGGATGGAGGTGTGCTTATGTTTAGGACAAACATTTTTGTTGGTATTCGTGTCTTTCTCAGTCATAACAGAATGTTCGTTTTTCTGTGCTGCTGGGTGTATGCGTTTACTGTACTCGGCACTGTATGTGCGGGTCGCTGTGACACAGTTTGTTCTTTTCTCGGATCAGCATCAGGTGGGTTCTTAGATTGCTTTTTGTTGCTTTGCGAGATATCCTTGGCGTATCTTATGATATGCGCTCTCTCAACTGTGTTTTTGTTCGGTCCGCTGCTTATCATACCGACGGTTGCTTTATTGGGACTTGCAATTGGATTTTGCGGTTATTCTTCTGTGTATTTGTACGGATGGGTCGGTTTAATTGTAAATGCAGTTATCTGCTTGCCGTGTAGCTGTTTATTTGTTTTTTATATGTTTCACGCGGCACGTTCGGTCAACCTTTCGATATCGATGGGCCAAAAACTGTTTGGCAAGGCTAATAACCTGATCTTTTCCGCGGAAATAAAACGTTATCTTATCATGCTCGCTGTAATGGCACCGGTTACCGTATCGTTATCAGCGCTCGTTTCATTGTTTACTGTATTGTTTGGTAAGGTTCTATAATTACTAAGAGTGAGGCACCAAAATGAAGGACTATCAAAACGAATTTAAGAATTACCTCATAGACTCAAAGGGAGTATCGGGAAATACCTTTGAGTCCTATGTGCGTGATGTGAGTAAATTCATAAAGCACCTTGAGATCTCCGGCTTTGAGTCTGTATCGGACGTTAGCCATGAGAATGTTGAGGAATATTTGTCTTACTGCAGAAACAGCGGTAAGTCTGTGTCCACTATCACAAGAACCGTTGCCTCCATTCGTTGCTATTATAAGTTCCTGATGGCTCAAGGTATTGCCTCATCAAATCCGACAGCAGGAATCAAGTCGGTTGCTTCGGAAAAGAAACTGCCGGAGATCTTGACGAGTAAGGAGATCGACCTCCTGCTTGCGCAGGCTGATCCGACCGATGCAAAGGGTTGCCGCGATAAAGCAATGCTCGAGTTGCTGTACGCAACGGGAATTCGCGTGTCAGAGCTTATCAACCTTAATGTTGACGATATTAACTACGAGGTAGGAATAATTCGCTGCAGCAGTGCTAAAGGCGAGCGCATCATTCCTGTTTACCAAACGGCCATCATGGCTGTACAAGCCTATGTAAAGCGCGTGAGATATCTTACCGTTATGGATGAAACCGAGAGATCCCTGTTTGTGAATATGAGCGGACAGCGCCTTTCAAGGCAGGGATTTTGGAAGATAATCAAGCAGTATTCCAAGCAGGCGGGGATTCGCAAGGATATTACACCTCACACGTTGCGCCATTCTTTTGCGGCGCATTTGTTAGAGAACGGTGCTCAGCTTAAGGACATTCAGGAAATGCTCGGTCATTCCGATATATCATCTACGCAGGTTTATGCGCAGATAATGAAGAATAGGTTTACCAACGTTTATAATAAATATCATCCTAAGGCGCACTGACAGGTCTATATAAGGAAAGGATGTCATCCTCTTGGCAAATTTCATGAGTCATTTTGTTGACTACCGAAAAAACGGCGCCGGAGTGCGCAAAAGTCCTAAGAAAGTTTATTCCATGTCTGAGTTCTGGCGTATATACCGCGATAAGTTTTTTAAGCTTATCGGACTGAACGTTATGTACGTTGTCTGCTTGCTTTTGGTAGGACTGCTTTGTTATATTCCGATGAGCAGGTTTCTTGACACTGATAATTACATGTCATCTAAGCTTGAGTCCTATGAGCTGAACTCTCAGTATGTTTCCTTGATCACCTCTTATGTTCAGTCGTATAAGATCGACAATGCAACGGTTGATAAAGCGTTGCCCTATTTTACTGATGCTCTTGACCGCATCAGCGAGGTCAACGATGATCTGCTCAAGGACGGAACGGAAGGCTTTGACCTTTCTGTATATTCAGCAGAGGACGAGGAGTTTATATTCTCTAATCTTAAAAGCGGATTTACTGCTCTCGGCTTCACCCTCGAAAACGGGGAAGAGGAGTACACCTATATTTTGACGGACTCCTCGGACC
>CAZDIN010000103.1:0-4300 GCA_964505515.1 uncultured Eubacteriales bacterium
CAATTTTATGGAGGTGCAATAAACACATGGCACGAATTGCTGGTGTTGACCTGCCGAGAGAGAAGCGGGTCGAAATTGGATTAACCTATATCTACGGCATCGGCCGTAAGACATCGAATGACATCCTCGCAGCTACCGGAATCGATCCCGATGTCCGTGTAAAAGACTTGACCGAGGACGACATTTCTAAGCTCCGCGAATATATCGATCATAATCTTCAGGTCGAAGGCGATCTGCGCCGTTCCGTAGCGCTTGATATCAAGCGTCTTGTAGAGATCGGATGCTATCGCGGCCTGCGTCACCGCAAGGGCTTGCCCGTACGCGGTCAGCGCTCAAAGACCAATGCGCGTACTCGCAAGGGTCCGAAGAAGACCATCGCTAACAAGAAGAAGTAAGATAGGAGGAAGAACGTTATGGCACAGGCTAAGAAAGCCACTGTTACTCGCAGACGCCGCGAGAAGAAGAATATCGAAAAAGGCGCCGTCCATATTCAGTCTACCTTCAATAACACCATTGTTACCATCACCGACGTTCAGGGCAATGCGATTTCCTGGGCATCCGCTGGTGAGCTTGGCTTCCGCGGATCCAGAAAGTCTACTCCCTTCGCTGCTCAGTCTGCTGCAGAAACCGCAGCAAAGGCAGCTATGGAGCATGGCTTGAAGACGGTTGAGGTCTATGTAAAGGGACCGGGAGCAGGCCGTGAGGCTGCTATCCGTGCTCTTCAGACCGTAGGTCTTGAGGTCGTTCTTATTAAGGACGTAACTCCGATCCCGCACAATGGCTGCCGTCCGCCCAAAAGAAGACGCGTATAATTATTGGAGGTGTTCTAAATGGCTAGATATACCGGACCGGTATGTAAACTTTGCCGCCGCGAAGGAGAAAAGCTTTTCCTTAAGGGCGCAAAATGTTATTCCGACAAATGCCCTATTGCTCTGAGAAATTTCGCTCCCGGTCAGCATGGAAAGGGCAGAAAGAAGACCTCTGAATACGGTCTTCAGCTTCGCGCAAAGCAGAAGGCAAGACGTTATTACGGTGTTCTTGAAGGTCAGTTCAGACATTACTTTGAGTTGGCTGAGCGCAAGACCGGCGTAACGGGTGAGAACCTGCTCCGCATTCTTGAGAGCCGTCTTGATAACATTGTCTATCGTCTCGGCTGGGCAAGCTCCAGAGCCGAAGCAAGACAGCTGGTCGTTCACAACCACTTCACCCTTAACGGCAAGAAGGTCAACGTTCCTTCTCTGCTCGTAAAGGCCGGCGACGTTATCGCTATCAAGGCTGACAGCCGCGACAGCGTGAAGATCAAGGCTGTCCTTGAAGCGAACGACGGACGTCCTGTACCGCAGTGGCTGGACATCAACAAGGAATCATTTGAAGCCAAGGTTGTGAATCTTCCCGCACGCGAAGAGATCGACGCTCCCGTACAAGAGCAGTTGATCGTTGAGTTCTACTCCAAGTAATACTGATCAGTATTACAGTAATTCATGACATTATAAGGAGGGTTTTGAATGATTGAAATTGAGAAGCCCAGAATTGATATTGAAGACGTCAGCGCTGATGGTAGCTACGGCAAATTTGTCGTAGAGCCTCTTGAACGCGGCTACGGCATCACTCTCGGAAACAGCTTGCGCAGAGTACTTCTGTCCTCGCTGCCGGGCGTTGCCGCAACTTCAATTAAGATTGACGGCGTGGTACATGAATTCTCCACTATCCCTTGTGTCAAGGAAGATGTAACGGAGATCGTTCTCAACATCAAAGGCCTTGATGCAAAGCTTCATTCAGAGGGCTCTAAGACCGTCTACATTGAAGCCGAAGGACCTTGTGAGGTTACCGGAGCATCTATCAAGGCAGACGCCGAGGTAGAGATCCTGAACCCCGAGCTGCATATTGCAACCGTCGGTGAAGGTGGCAAGCTCTTTATGGAGATCACGCTTGGAAAGGGCAGAGGATATGTCCCCGCAGAGCGTAACAAACCGCAGCAGTCTGTAGTAGGTGTGATTCCTGTTGACTCCATCTATACACCTGTTCTGAAAGTTAACTATACGGTAGAGAATACCCGTGTCGGTCAAATGACTGATCTGGATAAACTGAATCTCGAAGTGTGGACTGACGGCACATGCACCGCTCAGGAAGCAGTATCGTTGGCAGCCAGAGTCATTACCGAGCATCTTAACCTGTTCGTAGACCTTTCCGGCGACGCATTCGCAGGAGAGATCATGGTTGAAAAGGACAATAACGGCAAGGAAAAGGTCCTCGAGATGACCATCGAGGAGCTGGACCTGTCCGTTCGTAGCTTCAACTGCCTCAAACGTGCAGGTATCAATACCGTTGAAGACCTGATTAGCAAGACTGAAGAAGAAATGATGAAGGTTCGTAACCTTGGTAGAAAATCTCTTGAAGAGGTTGTTTCCAAGCTGGCTTCGTTGGGCTTCGGTCTGAGCGAAGAGGACGATTAAGTCCCGTACTTTAAGTATCAAGGAGTGAAAGAAGATGCCAGGTACCAGAAAACTCGGCAGAAAGAGCGATCATAGAACCGCTATGCTGCGCGGCATGGTAACCTTCCTTTTCGAGAACGGAAAGATCGAGACTACCGATACCCGTGCGAAAGAGGTTCGTGCTGTTGCTGAGAAATATATCACCATCGCAAAGGACAACAGTCTTGCTTCCAAGCGTCAGGTCATGGCGTTTGTTACTAAGGAAGATGTCGTTTACAAGCTGTTCAACGAAATCGCGCCGAAGTATTCCGATAAGTACGGCGGTTACACCCGCATTACTAAGATCGGACCCCGTCGCGGTGACGCTGCAGAGATGGCGATCATCGAGCTTCTTTAAGCTATCGAGTTACTAACTCATAATTTTAAGCCGCAGGAAATTTCCCTGCGGCTTAATTGTTTATTCAAAGTTGCCTTGACGAATATTATTTGTGATATTATAATAAGAGTGATAGAATTGATCTGGAGTCAAGATAATGTTATTTATCAAGAATAGGCGTCGATCCGATGGGCGAGCCAGACATACGCGGTCAGTATTAAAGCTAATAAGCGTTAAGGATCAGGCAGACTATTAACAACGGAGGAAGAAAACATGTCTTTTATCAATGACGATTTTCTTTTGCAAAATCAAACCGCAAGGCATTTGTATCACACCTACGCAGCAAAAATGCCGATCATAGACTACCATTGCCATGTGCCGCCGCAGGAGATAGCCGAGGACCGACGCTTTGACAATATTGCGCAGATTTGGCTCGGCGGCGACCATTATAAATGGCGTCTGATGCGCAGCAACGGCGTGCCTGAGTCGGAGATCACGGGCGATGCCGACGACAAGATCAAATTTCGACGTTTTGCCGAGATGCTTCCGCGCGCCATCGGAAATCCGATGTATCATTGGACGCATTTGGAGCTAAAGCGCTATTTTGGATATGACGGAATACTCAACGAGGAAACAGCCGATGCGGTCTGGGAGCTTTGCAACGAGAGATTGAAGTCACCTGAGATGTCGGTGCGCAATATCATCGTTGGCTCCAACGTGCGTGCGATAGGTACGACCGACGATCCGATCGACGATCTGCGTTGGCATAAGAAGCTGGCTGAGGATGCCTCTTATGATGTGGCAGTTCTGCCTTCCTTCCGCCCCGACAGAGCAGTGAACATCGAAAAGAAGGACTTCGCATCCTATGTCAGTCTGCTTTCGCAGGCGTCGGGGATCGCGATCTCAAGTGTCGCGGATGTAAAAAAGGCACTGTCAGCGCGGCTTGACTATTTCTGTTCGCTCGGTTGCCGTGCCACCGACCACGGACTTGATCATGTGATGTATGAGCAGGCAAGTGATGCCGAGGTCGAAGAAATATTCGCCCGAGTAATGAACGGCGGTATTGTTTCGCAGGTCGAAATCGACCGCTACAAAACAGCGATCCTGCTCCATCTCGGACGCGAGTATGCCAAACGCGGACTTGTAATGCAGATTCACTACGGTGTTATCAGAAATGCCAACAGTGAGATGTTCGCCCGTATTGGCGCTGACACAGGCTTTGACTGCATCTCGACTAGCGACAGCTCGGCAGGACTTGTCCGCTTCCTTGATGCCCTGCAAAAAGACGGCGGGTTGCCTAAAACAGTGCTGTACTCCCTTAATCCGCAGGATAACGAGATGCTCGGCACGGTTATCGGATGCTTCCAGTCAAGCGAGGCGAGGGGAAAGATACAGCACGGCGTTGCGTGGTGGTTTAACGATACCAGATCGGGAATGGAGAAGCAGCTTCGATCCTTCGCAAACCTTTCGGTGCTCGGCAACTTTATCGGTA
>CAZDIN010000104.1:0-4273 GCA_964505515.1 uncultured Eubacteriales bacterium
TACTTGGTACGCCAGGTAATGCGTCCCTTGGTAAGATCGTACGGGGACATCTCGACTACCACCTTGTCGCCGGGAAGGATGCGGATGTAGTTCATACGCAGCTTGCCGGAAATGTGGCTGACGATCTGATGTCCGTTCTCAAGCTCGACCTTGAACGTTGCGTTCGGCAGAGCTTCTACTACTGTACCTTCAATCTCAATCATATCCGATTTGGACATGAAACAACCTCCCTATCGCTGTTCAGACTCCATCGCACTGAGTGCTTTTCGAAGTCTGCGGTTCGTTGCCATTTCGCCTGATGTCAAAACGCGTTCGGTTAAAGCGACGTGGCGAATGTTCTTCGATTTCGGACGTTCTACGGGTCGGCGCTTTCCGTCGGAAAGCAGTACCTCGCGGTCGCTATAGTCAACAACCGCCATCAGACTGCCCTTTTCCTTACCGGCGAGCGAGATAACTACCCGTCCCCTTTCAAGCCCTAACATTGAGTCAGGATCACGGGACCGTCAGCAGTAATGGCTATCGTATGCTCAAAATGAGCAGACAGCTTGCCGTCAACCGTTTTGACCGTCCAACCGTCAGGAAGAACATTGACGTCTGCCCTGCCGAGATTGATCATCGGCTCAATGGCGAGAGTCATTCCCGGAACAAGTCTTGGACCGTGTCCGGATCTTCCGAAATTCGGTACTTCAGGCGCTTCATGCAGGCTCGCGCCTACGCCGTGGCCCACAAACTCTCTGACCACCGAGTAACCGCGCGCCTCGACATGCCGTTGCACCGCGTTTGAGATGTCGCCGACTCTGCCGCCATAGACCGCTGCAGCGATGCCTTTATACAGGCTCTCGCGCGTTGTGTCAATCAGCCGCTTTGCCTCATCGGAGATATCTCCGCAGGCAAATGTAGCAGCGTTGTCGCCGTTGTATCCTTCAAACCGCGCGCCTAAATCGATGCTGACGATGTCGCCCGCCTTTATGACACGCTTGGTGCTGGGGATGCCGTGAATCACCTCGTCGTTTATGGAAATACATGCCGTTGCAGGATAACCGTTATAGTTGAGGAAATTCGGCTCGCCGCCCTGAGAAAGAATGTAATCATAAGCGATCTTATCGATCTCAGCAGTTGTGACGCCCGGCTCAACCGCCTTTCCCGCAACGGATAGTGCCCCTGCAGATATTCTGCAAGCTTCCCGCATAATTTGCAACTCACGGGTAGTTTTGAGCACGATCATGTTTACCACCGTTTCTCCGCGCTTTGATAATTTGCTTTCAGGTGCTGCGCGGCGCACCTTTGACCTGAATCAGTCCTCGAGAGCGGCAAGAGTCAGGGCAGTTGTGTCCTTAACGTCTTCCTGTCCGACGACTATCTTCAGCTTTCCGAATTTCTCATAGAACGACTTGAGAGGCTCGGTCTGCTCATGATACACGCGAAGGCGCTCAAGCACCGTTTCGGGTGCATCGTCCTTGCGCTGAGCGAGCTTCTCGCCGCACATGTTGCATACGCCGTCGACCTCAGGCTTCTTGTACTCTATGTGGTAGCTTGCGCCACACTTAGAACATACGCGGCGGCCTGACATTCGGGTAACGATCTTCTCGTCCGGCACCT
Source organism: uncultured Eubacteriales bacterium (assembly GCA_964505515.1). GTDB lineage: Bacteria > Bacillota > Clostridia > Oscillospirales > Acutalibacteraceae > RGIG2206. The sequence goes on from CAZDIN010000104.1 coordinate 1,600, forward strand.
CGATAGAGATGACGCGGTCGATCGAAACTCCCAATTCCTCAAGAGCTTCTGCCTGAGGAATAGTACGCGGAAATCCGTCAAGAATGAAACCATTAACGCAATCTTCTTCCGCCAAACGCTCCTTGATGATTCCGATAACAATATCATCGGGAACAAGGTTACCTGCGTCCATGTAGGACTTAGCGGCAAGTCCCATCGGTGTTTCGTTTTTCAACGCAGCACGAATGATATTGCCTGTGGAGATTGCAGGGATAGAGAGCTTTTCGGAAATAATTTCAGCTTGCGTGCCTTTACCGGCACCGGGGGCGCCGAGCAGTATCAGTTTCATACATTTCTCCTTAAATGAGGGCAATGTGCGCGATGCGCGACCGCGCACATTTATTGTTTTGATTACTCAAGGAAGCCCTTGTAATGACGCATCATCAACTGGGATTCAAGACTACGTACGGTATCCAATGCAACGCCGACAACGATCAGCAAGGATGTTCCGCCGAGAGCGATATCAATGCTGATAAAGTTGGAAGCAATGATCGGAATGATCGCCAACACTCCAAGGAAGATCGCACCGATCAGAACGATACGGTTGATGATCTTGCCCAGGTAATCCGCAGTCGGCTGACCGGGGCGGATTCCGGGGATGGATCCATTGTTCTTTCTCAGGTTGTTTGCCATCTCGACCGGATTGTACTGCATAGATACATAGAAGTATGCAAAGCCGATGATCATGGCAAGATACAGGAGAATGTAGAACACGCCGCGATAAGAGAACTGATAGCAGATCTTAAGCAGCAGCTTTTCCTTAGAGGTATCCATAAACGCAAGGATCATGGACGGAATCGAAAGGAATGAGCTGGCGAAGATTACCGGCATAACACCCGACAGGTTGACCTGAATCGGAAGGTGCTGGCTCGCGCCGCCGTACATCTTACGACCCACAACGCGCTTAGCGTACTGGATCGGGATGCGGCGCTCGGCATTGGTCATCCAAACGATGAAGGCAATGATGAGAAGGAAAACAGCAAGAACAACGGCAACGCCGATGTAGTTCTGCTCATCAACAATGCTGACCCAAAGGGATGCAATACCGTCGGGCACGCGAGAAATGATACCGGCAAACAACAGAATTGAAATTCCGTTGCCGATGCCCTTCTCGTCGATACGTTCGCCCAACCACATCATGATCGCGGAACCGGCTGTAAAGCAGAGAACGATGACGATACCTGCAAAAATAATATTGATGCTCGTATCGACAAGGCCGCTGTTCTTAAGCCAGAAGAAGTAGACCGTTCCCTGAATCAGACCAAGGATGACCGTAGCCACACGGGTGTACTTCGCGATGCGCTTCTGACCGTCCTCGCCCTTAGCGATACGCTCAAGGAAGGGGAACGCGGTAGAAAGCAGCTGCATGATAATGGAAGCGTTAATGTAAGGGGTTACTGACATTGCAAACAGTGCACCGTACTGAAGTCCAGCACCTGTCAGCGCAGAAATGTAGCTGAAGAATTCGTTTACGCCGCTGGTACTTTGAATGGCCGTTTTGAGTCCGTCAACATCAACGAACGGAACCGGAATAACGGAACCAATACGGAAGATCAGTATAACGAACAAGGTGAATAATATCTTGTTGCGGATCTCCTTGACCTTCCAAGCGTTTTTCAGAACGTCTAACAACTACATCACCTCAACCTTTCCGCCTGCTGCCTCAATCTTCTGTTTCGCAGTTTCCGAATAAGCAGTAAGTTTCACGGTGAGGTTAGTCTTGAGTTCGCCCTTGCCGAGAACCTTGACTCCGTAGGGAGCCTTCTTGATGATGCCCTTCTCGATCAAAGCTGCGGTATCAACTACAGCTCCAGCCTCAAACTTTGCGAGGTCGGATACATTGATCGCTACAGGCTTCTCAGCAAAAATGTTGTTGAATCCTCTCTTGGGAAGTCTTCTGCTCAGGGGCATCTGACCGCCTTCGAATCCGGGACGAACACTACCGCCAGAGCGGGCTTTCTGACCCTTGTGGCCTTTACCAGAGGTCTTACCCCAACCAGAGCCATGGCCGCGACCTACGCGCTTTGCCTTGAACTTCGAGCCGGGGACTGCAGTAAGCTCATGCAGTTTCATTTGATTGCACCTCCCTAAACTTTAAGCGTTGATGATCTCAACCAAGTGGTTGATCTTCTTGATCTTACCCTGAGTCTGTGCGTTATCAGGCTGTACGGTGATGTCACCGATCCTGCGCAGGCCAAGTGCCTCAGCGGTAGCGATCTGGTCTTTCTTGGAGCCGATCAGACTCTTGACCAATTTGATCTGAAGGCTTGCAACCTTTTTCTTAGTAGCCATGTGTTGCTCCCCCTTAACCTATGATGTCCTTGACCGACTTGCCGCGGATAGCAGCGACCTCCTCCGCATTGCGAAGCTTAGACAGGCCGTCGATCGTAGCCCTGACAACGTTGCAGGGATTGTTGGAACGAAGAGCTTTTGTACGGATATCCTTGATTCCGACAAGCTCAAGAACGGCACGAACGGCGCCGCCGGCGATAACACCGGTACCGGGGGCAGCGGGCTTAAGAAGCACGCGGCCTGCGTCGAAGCTGCCGATGATCTCATGGGGAATGGTGGTTCCCTTAAGAGCTACGCTGATCATGTTTTTCTTTGCATCCTCGATACCCTTACGGATAGCATC
>CAZDIN010000105.1:0-4263 GCA_964505515.1 uncultured Eubacteriales bacterium
GGCCTGCTTGTCGGCTGCCACCAGAAAGACGCCGTTGTCGCCACGTTTACGTCGGACAACAAGACCTACTCCGTTTCAAGCGGCGTTTATATGTTTATGGTCATCATTGCCGACAGCGAGGCCCGTCAGATAGTCGACACCGAGTTGTCGGAGGCAGGCGAAAGCACCGATGATGTCAACTACATCAAGCAGACCTGCGAGGGCAAGAAATACACCGAATGGGTCAGCGACCGCGTTGATGAAATATGCAGAGGCTATTTCATTATCCAGCGTGATTTTGATAAGTATAACCTTGAAATTGATGAGGAGACCGAGGCAAACAAGGACAGCTATCTCACTTATCAGTGGTCATACAGCTATCAATACATTTGCGAGCCCAACGGCGTAAGCTATGATTCGTTTGAGCAGTTTGAGACCGTTTACTACTATCAGCGTTCTGTATTGTTTGAGTATCTCTACTCAGAGGGCGGACCGAACGGTCTATCCAGCGAGACGATTCTTGAGGGACTCACAGACAACTTTGTTATAGCCGACTTGATTCAAATTGATTACACCGATGATATGGAAGACGAGGACATAGACGCCGCTAAGACCAAAATTCAGGGCTATGCAGACAGACTTAACGCGGGCGCTGAGTTCAGCGAGATCTATGACGAGTACACTGCTGAGCAGGAAACAGAGGAGGACACCGACACTTCCGAGGATACCGAGAGCAGCGATACCACTGAGGAGAGCACTGAAGATACCGGCAATGAGATCACTGAAGAAGTACTTGAGCCGATAGACAGCCTTGCAACACTTATGGGCGGCGAGGATACCTCGGCCGCAAACGACCTCTACGATGATGTTAAGGACCTTGAGGTCGGCGTTGCAACAGTTCTCTCGACCGACGACTACTGTGCTGTCGTTGTGAAAAAGGATATCAGTATTGACCCCTACTACATCGAGAACTACCGCGAAGAAGTTCGCTATCTGCTTAAAGACGACGAGTTCACCGAGTATCTTACAGACGCTGACAAAGAGCTCTCGGTTGAGTATGATTCTTACGAGCAGGATTATCTCTCACCGAAGAAGATAGACTACACTGAGTATGATAATTATATCGCTTCGATGTATTCATACCAGTATTAAGCAAAGTGTTTTGACGAGAAATTATAATAACAGCAAAAAAAGACAGGTAGTTTATTCTACCTGTCTTTTTTGTTTCCATGAAAATATTGAATTTAAGCAACGGGTATGATAAAATTAAATAAAGCTATATCAAGGAGGTGTCTGCCGTGACAGTGCTCAAAGTCATCGGCATCGTTATCGGTGCAATACTGCTGCTTATTGCCGCTGTCTCGGCGATGCCCGTTTCGATCAGGCTGACAAGCAAAGCTCATCAGCGGCTTAAATATAAGCTTTATATTCTGGGAATACCTGTCCCGCTTGGAAAAAAGAAAGAAAATCCAACTAAAAAGCCCAAAGACACTCAATCCGGTGGTACTAAGAAAAAAGCAATCTCAAAGCCTGCGCTTGACGAGCTTGCTGAGATAGTAGACTCATTAGCTAAGCAGTTCTTTTGGCTGCTGAAACGATTTAAAATAAGCAAACTGCACATACTGTCAATAAGCGCAGGCGACGACGCTGCCGACGTTGCTATGCAATACGGTACGATCTGCGCTGTACTTTATCCCACGATATCAATTATTGAAGCAAATATGAAGATAAAACGCGGCGCAACGGATATCAACGTCGTCTGCGATTTTGAGCGGGCAGACCCCGCTTTTGAGTTAGATATAAAAGCAAGCATCATAATTTTTCATTTACTTAAGGCAGCGCTTAGCGTTTTATTCGACGCCGTAAAAGCAACCGCCGCAAAGGAGGCAAACAATGAATAACCCTATTGATAACACAAAAAGGCCCAGCAGTCTGATGCAGGTGCTTTCATACACCGCCGAAAAGACGTTGCAGCTTGCTGATGCAAACTCTGTGATAGGTGAAAAGATAGTCGTTGACGGTATTACGGTAATTCCAATAACCAAGGTCTCAGTTGGGTTTGCCGGAGGCGGCGCCAATATAAACAATGTCGGCAAAAAGAAGTATCAATCTCCTGCCGGTGCCGGCTCAAAAGTCACATTGACGCCGCTGAGTTTTCTTGTTATTAATGGCAAGAACGTCAGGGTGATAAGCGTCGATACAAAAGAACCGTCGGCAATAAGCGACATAATCTCCACTGTGATTGACAAGTTTAAGTCAGGTAAGCAGTAAACCGGCGACGATGGATACCGTTTGGCATATTTTAAGTAGTGAATAACAAAACCGCCCTTTATTATTCTCGCAGGGGCACTCCCGTTTACAAGGGGGCCTTCACTGTGGCCCAATCAAGTATGGTCAAAATTTCATTCATCTAAAATTCTGAATGTTACAAAGCAAAGCACCCGCCTGGGGCAATGTGCCTCAGGCGGGTGCTTGAATTTTATCTGTTATACAACTGGAAGCAATTAGTCGTTGCTGTGGTCAGCAATCAGCTTGTATAAGTACAATCTGGGTGTCGTAAGAGCAACGGTAGTTCCAGCGGTTGCACCTGTATAATCGGTTCCTTCGCAGTTTAAAACTGCAAGCTCGTTCGTGCCGGTAATGTAGAGGTTATCTACGCCCAAGCATTCGGTGGTATCAACGCCGAGATCAGCGAGCGAGAGCATGCGATAGAACTGTGCAACTCCGTCTGCGTCGATCTTAAACACGCCGACACCCTGCTCGAAACAGCCAATAAAGATGAAGTTTCCAATCTTGGCAATCGTTGTCGGCGGAACGTCGCCCGCCCTGTACATAATATGATTTTCTTCAGGCAGGTAGGCAATATCCAACAACTCAATGTTGCCGTTGGCAATATCGCTGAGATCATAGGTTATTATTCCTTCAAACGCATTGTCAGTTCCCTGTCCCTTTGTGCCTGAGGATATCGTAAAGTACGCATACGGGAAGTCGATTTCGACATTGTAGAACTGTAAACCTACCGTTGACGAACTTATAGTCTTCGACGGAAAATCTTCCTGAATCATTTGGAGAATTGCTCTTTTCTCGGAAGAATCCATGCTGGTTCCCTTTGTGTAATCGTAGAGGACAACAGGATTGTAGATGTCGTCTATGTTGTAGCATACGTTTCCTGCAGCAAAGCCGACACCAAAGTAATAGGTATGACCATCGTTCTCAAATACCTGACCGCCCTGATGCTCGTAAGCACCGTACTCAGATTGACTCCAGAATGTTGTGGAGGCCAATGTCAGGTGCGTCGGGTCGCTTTCGTCAATTACAAAGGCACACCAACCACGCATCTGAAGGTTGACGATAAGGATATTATCATGCAGTATCAAACGGCTGACCTTGAAGTTGAGGTCGCAAACGCCGTCCGCATAGTTGAACGTACCCACCTGTGCCTCGGTTTGAGTTGTATCCTTAACACCGTCGACCCAAACGAAGTCTGTTCCTGCAGAGGCGGCGTAGGTTGAATCATCGCCGTCGCCGTCATCAGGGAAGGTAATGGTAGCATCAGTTACAACGGAAAGGTCGCTCTTTTTGATGATGACCAGCTTGCCGTTTGTTATGTTCGGATTAGGAACGTCTGCAGCATAGTTTCTTGCACCGACATAGATGTAGTCGCCGTTGATAACAAGCCAACCGAAGTTGAAGTTAGGTACCGTCGTATCCGGCCTTTCATACAGAAGAGTACTTATAGGCTCGGTGGCACCGCTTAGGTCATATCTGTAAATATAATGCTTTGTACGCACGTTAACACAGGTGTAGATGTAATCTCCCTCGCGAACGACGGTTCTGATTCCATCACCTACCTCTTTATTTGTGAGCGTCTCAAGAGTAAACTGTCCCTTACTTACGACTTTAGCCTCAGATAGGTTAGAGATATAATCCTTCAGTGTCTGGAGGTCCTCTTCATTAACAGTGCCGTCACCGTTTACATCAAGCTTGTTCTTATTGAAGATGTTGACATTCTTTGTTCCGTCAACATACTGCTTGAGATAAATGTAATCGGCGCTGTTTACCTTTCCGTCGCCGTTCGTATCTGCTCTGAGAACATTAACAGTGCAGGTTGCGGTAAAGGTTTCTCCGCCAAATACAGCAGTCGCTGTTATAGTTGCGGAACCTGCCGATTTACCGACGACCTTGCCGTCTTCGTTAACAGTTGCAACATCTGTATCGCTTGATACAAAGGTAACTTCATTGTTGTATGCAGAGGTGGGATTGAAGGTCACCTCAAGGGTCGTT
>CAZDIN010000106.1:0-4257 GCA_964505515.1 uncultured Eubacteriales bacterium
GATGATGCTCCGCTGTTCAAATCGGTACCCCTTGATGAAATAGAGGGTGACCTTATCGACTGTGTTTTTACTGATGACGGGATATATGCCGTCAGCGGCAGAAAGGTCGCCAAACTGCCCTTTGAAGACCTTGCTGATTGGGTAAAGGGAAAAACGCTCAGGGTAAACGATGCAAAGCGCTTGTTCTCGCTTTGTCAGGACGCAAACGTCAGTTTTGATTCAAGCCTTGCGGCCTACCTTTTAAACCCCTCTGCAAGCGGCTATGACTACAAACGCCTGCTCGGGGAATATTCTATACCTTTTGTAAAAACAGATTCGCCCGAAACTGAGTCGGTCGCTGCTTTTTCGCAACTGTGCAATGTGCTTCAGGGCAAGATAGACGAGTTTGGTCAGCACTCACTTTTGCGCGATATCGAGATACCGCTTGCGGCTGTCCTCGCCGATATGGAAAAAACCGGTTTCCTCGTTGATATAGACGGAATAACCGAATTCGGTGCACAGCTTCAGATTCGTATCGAGGACATCAGGGCAAATATATTTGACCTTGTCGGCTATGAATTCAACCTCAATTCACCCAAACAGCTCGGCGAAGCCCTTTTTGTTAAATTGGGGCTTCCTGCAGGCAAAAAGACCAAGAGCGGCTATTCTACAAATGCCGAAGTGCTTGAATCGCTCAGGGACAAGCACCCTGCGGTCGAGCTTTTGCTTGAATACCGCCAACTGGCAAAGCTGAAGTCTACCTACTGTGATTCAATGGTAAAGACGGTTGCGCCCGACGGCAGAATACACTCAACTCTCAATCAAACTGAAACCCGTACCGGCAGAATAAGCTCAACAGACCCGAATCTGCAGAATATACCCGTCAGGACGGAGCTTGGCAGTACGATGCGCCGATACTTCATCGCACCTCAGGGCAGAGTGCTGTGCGACGCTGACTATTCGCAGATAGAGTTGCGTGTTCTCGCCGATATCTCAGGCGACAGCGCAATGATCGAGGCTTTCAACAGCGGTGCCGATATCCATACCGCAACAGCGGCGCAGGTCTTCGGTTTGCCTATCAATGCAGTTCCGCCTGTTATGCGTTCACGCGCAAAGGCGGTCAATTTCGGCATAGTCTACGGAATAGGAGCGTTTTCTCTTGCCAAGGATATCGACGTATCTTTTACTGAGGCAAAGGAATATATCGACAGTTACCTTGCCCGTTACAGTGGTGTAGACCGATATATGCAAAAGGTGGTTGCTGATGCTCAGGAAAAAGGCTATGTAGAGACTTCTTTCGGCCGCCGCAGATATTTGCCTGAGCTTTTGTCGTCAAATCACAGTCTGCGTTCCTTCGGTGAAAGGGTTGCACGAAACGCACCCGTTCAGGGAACGGCGGCAGACATAATCAAAATCGCAATGGTCAGGGTATTTAACCGACTTAAGGAAGAAAAGCTTGATGCCAGACTGATAATGCAGGTTCACGATGAACTCATAGTTGAGGCAAGCGAAAAAGATGCCGAACGGGCGGCTGAGGTCCTGTCATACGAGATGGAGAATGCCTGCAAGCTGAAGGTGCCGCTACCTGCCGATGTAAACATCGGCAAAGATTGGTATTCTGCCAAAGGCTAAGGAGATAAAAAGATGAAAAAGGTTCTATTTGTCTGCACCGGCAATACCTGCCGCTCGCCTATGGCGCAGGCGCTTTTCGACCGTTATGCAGTCAATAACGGAATAGATGCCGTTGCTGACAGCGCAGGGCTTGCAACAGCCGACGGCCTGCCTGTTTCGCAAAACGCTGTTAACGCGATGCAGGAGTTAGGGATAGATATCTCCTCCCACCGCGCTAAATCGGCAAGCAAGGCCTTGCTTGCTGCTGCCGACCTTATAGTGTGTATGAGCAACACCCATCTGGAAATGCTTAAGGCATACGGCTATCAGGCAACCGTTCTGGGCAGGGGCATACCTGACCCCTACGGCGGCAGTTTAGACCAGTACAGACTTTGCAGAGACGAGATGAACGCGGCGATGGACTCTGTCGCCCGACTGCTGTGATAACCTTTCGCAGGGCGTGCGGCGCCGATGTGCCTTGCCTTGCAAGGCTGTGCCGTGAGTGTATAGCACAGCCTTGGTCAGAGCGTTCCTTTGAATCAGAACTAGAAAAAGGCTCTGTTGTGGAGTTGGCTGTTGACGGCGGGCGGATAGTAGGCTTTGGAGTGCTTGAGATGAACGCAGATTTCGGCTATCTGCATCTTCTCGCTGTCGCTGAAAGCAACAGAAGGCAGGGCATAGCAAGAACGCTTGCCGAGCTGTTGCACAAAAAGGCAAAAGAGCAAAACATAGATAATATTTTGCTGGAAGTCAGATGCTCAAACGAGGCGGCAATAAATTTATATAAATCAATGGACTATAATGTAATAGCCCGCCGCAAGCACTTTTATTCAAGCCCTGCGGAGGACGGGTTTACAATGCAAAAGGAGATAAAATGAAGATACTTGCAATAGAATCGTCGTGTGATGAAACGGCTGCGGCCGTCACCCAGCAGAGAAAAGTGCTTTCGAGTGTTGTGGCTACACAAGTCGAGGAGCATAAAATATACGGCGGAGTAGTGCCCGAAATTGCGTCACGCCGTCACGCCGAAGCGATAACCTCAGTCGTACAGCAGGCGCTTGATGATGCCTCCTGCACGCTCGACGACATCGACGCGATAGGCGTAACATACGCCCCCGGCCTTATAGGTGCACTGCTTGTGGGTGTCAATTTCGCAAAAGGCCTTGCGCTTGCAACCGGCAAGCCGCTTGTGCCCGTGCATCACCTGCGCTCGCATATAGCCGCTAACTACATAACCCATCCCGACCTTGAACCGCCGTTTTTGTGTCTGATCGTGTCGGGCGGCCACAGCCATATCGTCGAGGTAAAGGACTATACTGAATATAGCATTGTCGGCTGTACGCGTGACGACGCGGCAGGCGAGTGCTTTGATAAATCTGCGCGGGCGATGGGTATGCCTTATCCGGGCGGGATCGAGCTTGATAAGGTCGCCCAAAACGGTGATGCGGGCAAATATAAACTTCCGTATCCCAAAATTGCAGACGGCAAATATGACTTCAGCTTTTCGGGACTTAAAACAGCGGTTATAAACATTCTGCATAACGCCGACCAAAAGGGCGAGCAGGTGAGTGTGCCCGACCTTTCTGCGGCACTTCGTCAGCGCGTGTGCGATATGCTTATCGACTCCACTTTAGCTGCGGCAGACGACCTAGGCTACAAAACGATAGTCGTTGCGGGCGGCGTTTCGGCCAATTCCGAGCTGCGCAGACGCCTTTCAGAGGAGTGCCAAAGGCGCGGATATAAGCTCTGTTACCCCGAACTGAAGCTGTGCGGGGATAACGCGGCAATGGTCGGCGCGCAGGCATATTATGAGTATCAGGCGGGAAATATAGCCACAGAGGAACTTAACGCCTACGCGACGATGCCCATCGACAGAAGTCCGGACATAAAAAATTAATTATTTTTCTATTGAATTTTGACAATTGTTAATATATACTGTACCATAGGCGAAGATAGGAATTTGCCGAATTTAGTTTTTATATTGTTTAATTATGCTGGATAAACAGCTTTTTGAAAGGATGATTGCAAATGACACAAAACAAGACTGTGCTTGAGTTTGTTGAGAAGATCAAAGACCTCGTTCAGCCTGATTCCGTTATGTGGATCGACGGCAGTGAGGCTCAGCTTGACGAACTTCGCGCAACTGCCGTAAAAACCGGCGAGATGATCAAACTTAATGAGGAGAAGCTGCCTGACTGCTACCTCCACAGAACCAAGACCAATGACGTTGCCCGTGTCGAAAACCGCACTTTCATCTGCACAAAGAATGAAGAAGATGCAGGCCCGACCAACCACTGGTGCGACCCTGATGAGATGTACAAAAAGCTTTTTGACATTGCTCGCGGCAGCTACAAGGGCCGTACAATGTACATCATTCCCTTCTCAATGGGCCCGATAGGCTCGCCCTTGGCAAAGATCGGTATTGAGATCACCGACTCAATTTACGTCGTTCTCAATATGGCAATAATGACCAGAATCGGCGCTAAGGTGCTTGAGGTCCTCGGCGACAGCAATGACTGGGTTCGCGGCTTCCACGCATCTTGCGATATTGACCCTGAGAATCGTTACATCTGCCAGTTCCCTGAGGATAACACCATCATTTCCGTTAACTCTGCGTACGGCGGAAACGTTCTTCTCGGCAAGAAGTGCTTTGCTCTGCGCATAGCA
>CAZDIN010000107.1:0-723 GCA_964505515.1 uncultured Eubacteriales bacterium
CCCCCTGCAACTCCGCCGAGAAAACTGTTAAGGTTTCCGACCAAGGGCAACGCCTTCGCCACCGAGTTACAAAGCTTTGCCAACAGACGCACCGCAAAGATTCCAACAATAAACAGTAACGCTACAAACACAAGTCTTATCAACGACTGGATCGGCGATGCGAGGGCATCTGCGATATGAACAGCGATCGTATCCGATGTGTCATCGACTTGGGTATCGAGTGTATCCTTTATCGAATCGGGCGTTATCATGTAATAGTCGAGCAGATTTCGTATGCCGTCGGGAATCTCTTCAAACACTGCATCGATCGACGGCTCGACGCTTCCTGTTGCAGACTCGCTGATCGCGGTTGAGACCGATTGCTCAACGGTATCTCTGAGGACGCCGTCGTAGACCGCTTCAGAAACAGGCACTGCGGCAGTCGTTGCAATAACCAGCACTAAAACATAGCCTATCAACTCGATCGCGGTGCGGACAAAGCCACGCTTTATGCCCATCACAACGCCCATCACTATAAGCGCAATGATAACAATGTCTAAAATCAAGCTCATGATCTCACACTCCTACACTTAATACTGTATGCAAGAATTATTCGTAATAGACAAGCTTCATATCTGACGCAGTCATTACGCCCTTTCCTCTCGGTGCAATATAAGCATACTCATATCCGATCTCAAAGGACTCACTCGGACTTCCGTCAAGTCCGTAGACCTCGACAAGATT
>CAZDIN010000107.1:733-4237 GCA_964505515.1 uncultured Eubacteriales bacterium
ACCGATGCGTATCTGAGAAAATCCTGCATCCAACGTAAACTTTGCTTCTTCAACGCCCTTTTTATCCAAGAGGGCTACCGACATCTCTTTTCCGCCGTTGGGGTTATAGGCTATCAGCAGACGCTTTCCGCCATCACCGGTGATAAAGCTGATGTTTGTGTAGTCGTATGCGACCTTCTCACTGCCGTCCCATTTCATGCTCAGGGCTGTATCGGCTGAGGTGAGGTAAAGCCTGTTCGATATGCAGACTGCACTGACGATCATGCTACCGTTTACAGTTTCTTCGGTTATCTTCGTGCCTGATCTCACATCGTATATGCTTAATTTTGAAACGAAGGTGCCGTTATCCGACCTGACCCTGACGATGCAGACGTTTTTGCCGTTAGGGCTTAGCTTAACGCAACTGACCGTTTCGGATGTAAACGAGGTCTTGAATATTGCGTTAAAGCTTCGGTTGTAGACCGTAACGGTAGCAGCATATTCAGCGTCGTTGAGTGCAACTGCTGTATATCCGCTGTCGCAGATGTCAGCAGTAAGTATCTCCTGCTCAAACTCGACATCGGCAATATTCGCACCGAGGCTGTCAACACGAAGGCTGTAGTTACCTCTGTCGTACAAGAGGGTTCGTGCCGCAGATACATCAAGAACGGGTGAAAGGTATCCATGCTGCACCGACGTGACCTCCCTGCCCGACGAGTTATAGACGTACATATATGCATCAGTGAGCACATACGAACGGCTTGATTGTGTATACAGTCCGCAGACTGAATCATCATTCAGGGTAACAGGCATGCTGCCGCTTCCCATGAGGGAGATGCAGTTTTGCGACCATTCCAAAAAGCCTGTGGGTGAGAATATCTGTATTGCGATAACCGCAAAGACCAATAGCGCAAGCAGGCCTGTTGCTATTCCCGAACGAAGCTGACGGCCTTTACGCTTTGAGGCGTTGCCTTTTACCACCCTGAACTTAGTCTTCGGCTTTGGCTCAGCCTTACGCGATGCGGGTGCGGAGGCTTTTTTCATAGTGCTGCGGCGTTTTTTGGTATTGGGAGCCATTTCGATGCCTTTGGCGGTCGGTGTGGTCACAGCATCCTGCTTTTGATGGATCTTGACACGCCGATTCTTTTTCTTTTGAAAAGCCATCACATCAACTCCTCATCATAAAAAACTCGGTCTAAACACAGGCCTTTGGCGGCGGCAGTTCGACCTGCAAGCTCTCTTTTGCCCAGATCAAGAGCGGACTTTATGCTTTCAGGCTGAAGTTTACCCTCCGACACCTCAAGCAACGTGCCGACCATGATCCGCACCATATTATACAAAAATCCGTCGGCAGAAACAGAAACATATACTTCGTTATTCAGGCGTTCGACCTTCATATCATAAACGGTACGAACGCGGTCCTCGACCTGCGACCCTGATGCACAAAAGGCTGAAAAATCGTGCTTTCCGACAAAGTATTGGGCGGCGGAGTTCATACATTCAACATCGAGCGCGCCCTTATACTGAACGGAATATCGGTCAATAAAGGGGTCGCGTATCTGCCGGTCATACAAACGGTAGACATACCGCTTTCCCTTTGCGCAATAGCGAGCGTGAAAACTACCCTTGACCTCGCGGCAGGCTATAGCAGAAACGTCATCAGGCAGGGCGACGTTCAGGGCAAGCGGCACTCGGTCACAGGGTATATCAAGCTCTGTGTCCATGTGGAAGCAAAACATATTTGCGTGGACACCCGAATCGGTGCGGCTGCAGCCTGTCACATCAAGACGCGAGCCGAATACCTTTTCAACCGCGTCCTGCACCTTTTCCTGTACGGTCACGCCATTAGGCTGGACCTGCCAGCCGTGATAATCGGTACCGTCATAACGTATGGTTATCAGCAAACGCTTCATAGCACTACCCTTCCGACTATAGCAGCGGCGAGCACACATCCGATCATCAGAATTGCTACGACGTCACGGACTCCTGCATGTGACTGCTTCATTTTAGTCCTGCCTGCGCCTCCGTGATAGCATCGACATTCCATGGCTTCCGCAAGATCGATAGCGCGGCGTGTCGCCGAGATAAGCAAGGGGATCAGCACCGGCATCATCGCCTTGATACGCTGAATGATATTGCCTGACTCCATGTCGGCGCCTCTTGCCTTCTGCGCAGACATGATCTTATCGGTTTCTTCAATCAAAATGGGGATAAACCTGAGGGCGATAGAAGTCATCATCGCAAGCACATGGACGGCTTCTCCCAAACCAATAAAGCGTAGGGGGTTAAGCAATCTTTCAATGCCGTCGGTCAGCTCGGTCGGCGAAGTCGTATACGTCAGCAGTGAGCTGACCAGAACGAGCAGACATATCCTGACCGCAATAAACACGGCGCGTTGAATACCCTCATCGGTGACCTTGAAGATCCACCATTGGAACAGTATATCTCCCTCGGCGTAAAGCGCGTTCAGCACGGCGGTAAGGATGATGATGGGCAGCACCGCTTTAAGCATCTTCAGATAGGTCGTCAACCGAATCTTTGATATACACATAAGCGCAAACGTCACGACAAGGCATAGTCCAAGTGTCACAGGCGCAGATGCAATAAATATTGAAACAATAAGAATTAGGGTAAGGACCAATTTCACCGAAGGATCAAGCCTATGGATAAAAGAGCCTGTCGGAAAGAACTGACCGATGGTGATATTGTTCAGCACGGGCCATCACCTCCCCGTCCGAGTCTGACAAGGACATCGCGAGCCTGCTCGACTGTAAGCACGTCCCTCGGTAGGTCGGCACCGCGAGCGCGCAACTGCTGCATAACGCGGGTTATCATCGGAACATTAAGCCCGATATTCCTCAACTCTTGAGCGCGCGAGAAGACCTCTCCCGTTGCACCGGTCATCTCCACCCTTCCATCGTTCATCACAATGACCCTGTCGGCAATTCGCGCGACGTCCTCCATTGAATGAGAAACAAGAAGAACCGTTGTCTTATTCTCCTTGCGGTAGGCGGCTATGCCGTCAAGCAGCCGGTCGCGTCCTTTGGGGTCAAGGCCCGCCGTCGGCTCGTCCAAGATCAGAATCTCAGGTTTCATTGCAAGCACTCCTGCAATTGCGGCGCGTCTTTTTTCGCCGCCCGAAAGATCAAACGGCGACTTTTCAAGCAGATTTTTCGAAAGTCCTGCGACCTCAGACGCCCACTCGACACGCTCGTTGATCTCTTTCTCGTCAAGGCCGAGATTTCTCGGACCAAAGGCTATGTCCTTTGCTACTGTCTCGTCAAACAACTGATATTCGGGGTACTGGAACACAAGTCCTACCTTGAATCGAACATCCCTGATCTTCTTGGGTTGTGCCCAAATGTCGACGCCGTCAAGGAATATCTTTCCCTGAGTGGGACGGATAAGGCCGTTAAGATGCTGAACAAGGGTAGACTTACCCGAACCCGTATGCCCGATCAGAGCATAGAGCGTATCCTCTTCCATATCTAAAGTAACATCGGTGATCGCCTGACGGACAAAGGG